>NZ_JBDVAA010000121.1:0-26278 GCF_039943695.1 Cellulophaga sp.
TGGTTTTCCTAAGTCTGCACACCCAATGGGCGTGTTATCATCTTTAACAAGTGCTTTAATTGCATTTAACCCATCTTCTGTAAATGTTACTTCAGAAAATGATATGTACCACGCAATAGTAAGAATTTTAGCAAAATTCCCTGTTTTAGTTGCTTGGACATTAAGAAAGAAAAAAGGTCTTCCGTTAGATTACGGAGATGATTCTTTAGGTTACGTAGAAAACATTCATAAAATGATGTTTAAGAGACCTAGTGAAGAGTACAAGTCAAATAAAGTTGTTATAGATGCTTTAGATAAATTATTAATTTTACACGCAGATCATGAACAAAATTGTTCTACATCTACTGTAAGAATTGTTGGTTCTTCTCATGCAGGTTTATTTGCATCTTTATCTGCGGGTATTTCTGCTCTTTGGGGTCCATTACATGGTGGTGCAAACCAAGCAGTATTAGAAATGCTAGAAGCTATAGAAGCTGATGGTGGAGATACTAAAAAATATATGGCTAAAGCTAAGGATAAAAATGATCCTTTTAGATTAATGGGCTTTGGACATAGAGTATACAAAAACTTTGATCCTAGAGCTAAAATTATAAAAGTAGCTGCTGATGAAGTCTTAAATGATTTAGGTATTAACGATCCAATTTTAGATATCGCTAAAGGTTTAGAAAAAGAGGCTTTAGAAGATCCTTATTTTGTAGATCGTAAATTATATCCTAATGTAGATTTCTATTCAGGTATTATTTACAGAGCATTAGGTATACCTACTGAGATGTTTACAGTTATGTTTGCATTAGGAAGATTACCAGGTTGGATAGCTCAATGGAGAGAAATGAGATTAAATAACGAACCAATTGGTAGACCAAGACAGGTTTACGTTGGTGAAAATCACAGATCTTTTGTAGAAGTAAACAAAAGATAAACTGTAATAATATACATTGTTTATAAAAGCCTTTTTGATATTTCAAAAAGGCTTTTATTATTTTAGGGATTCTTATTTTTATTTAGAAAAATTCGTTTCATATTTGCATAAAAATTAATTTATGCGTCAAATAAATGTGAAAAACGAAACTTCTAGGTTAAAAACAGTTGTTTTGGGAACCGCAGAGAGTTGTGGATCTACGCCCACAGCAGAAGAAGCTTATGATCCTAAATCTTTAGAGCATATTTTAGCGGGTACATATCCGGTAGAAAAGGATATGGTTAAAGAGATGAATGCTTTTGAGGCTGTTCTTAAAAAATACAATGTAGAAGTATTAAGGCCAAAACTGCTAAAAGATTGTAATCAGATTTTTTCTAGAGATATAGCTTTTGTTATTGACGATGTTTTTTTTAGAGCAAATATTTTACCAGATAGGGAGGAAGAATATTTAGCAATACAATACATTGTAGATCAAATAAACCCTGATAAGGTTATAGAACTACCTGAAGAAGCACATATAGAAGGCGGTGATGTTATGCCTTGGAACGACCATATTTTTATTGGTACATATACCGCAGAAAATTACTCTCACCATATAACTGCCAGAACAAATAAATTAGCAGTAGATCATATAACAAAGCTTTTTCCTAATAAAACAGTAAAGTCTTTTGAGCTACGTAAATCTACCAATGCAAAAGAAAATGCACTGCATTTAGACTGTTGTTTTCAGCCAATTGGTAAAGGCAAAGCTATTCTTCATAAAAACGGTTTTTTAGTAGAAGAAGAATACCAGTGGTTGGTAGACTTTTTTGGCAAAGAAAATGTGTTTGAAATTACAAGTGATGAAATGTACAATATGTTTAGTAACATTTTTTCAATCTCTGAAGAGGTTATTGTATCAGAAAAAAACTTTACAAGATTAAATGATTGGTTAAGAGCACAAGGTTTTACGGTAGAAGAGGTGCCATATTCAGAAATTTCTAAACAAGAAGGTTTGTTACGTTGTAGCACATTACCATTACTAAGAGAATAATATATTTATAATATTACTATGCAGGTTACTAATACAATTTTAATGATAAGACCAGTTGGTTTTCGTAAAAACGAACAAACAGCTGTAAACAATTATTTTCAAGAAGACCTTGACATTAAAAATGCAGAAATAAACAAAAAAGCTCAGGCAGAGTTTGATGCTTTTGTTACACAATTACGTTTTAAAGGAGTAGATGTGGTTGTTGTAGATGATACTAAAGAGCCAGATACACCAGATTCTATTTTTCCTAATAACTGGGTTTCTTTTCATGAAAATGGTACTGTAGGTTTATATCCTATGTATGCAGAGAATAGAAGAAATGAACGTAGAGAAGATATTTTAGACATATTAGAGGAAAAAGGTTTTAGTATAGACCATACTATAGATTATACTAGTGCAGAAGATGAAGAGCTTTATTTAGAAGGTACAGGTAGTATTTTATTGGATAGAGTAAATAAAAAAGCGTACTGCGCACTATCTGTAAGAGCAGATGAAGATTTATTTATAGAATTCTGTGAAGATTTTGAGTATACTCCAGTTATATTTACTGCAAACCAATCTGTAGAAGGTAAGCGTTTACCTATATACCATACCAATGTTATGATGTGCTTAGCAGAAGATTTTTCTGTAATTTGTTTAGATACTATAGACGATAAAAAAGAGCGTAAAAATGTAGTTAAGCATTTAAAAGAAGATGGTAAAGAAGTTATAGCTATTACAGAAAAGCAAATGCATTCTTTTGCAGGTAATATGCTTCAGGTAATGGGGGCTGAAGGTAAACGTTACTTGGTAATGAGTTCTGCAGCATACCATAGTTTAACAGAAAAGCAAATTGAAGCAATAGAAAAAACATCAGAAATTATACATAGTTCTTTAGAAACTATAGAAACTTGTGGTGGTGGTAGTGCAAGATGTATGATGGCGGAAGTATTTTTACCAAAAACAAACTAAAATCTATCTTATAGAAAAAGATAAAAGCCGTAATTTTACAGGCTTAAATACAAATTAAAATGAATATCCAAGAAGTGTTAACGCAAAAGGTAAAAGATGCGGTTTTATCTATTTATAAAATAGAGCTGCCAACAGTAGAATTTCAGCCAACAAGAAAAGATTTTGAAGGTGATATAACTGTAGTTGTTTTTCCTATTCTGCGCTTTGTAAAAGGTAATCCTGCGCAAATTGGAGAACAAATAGGATTGTATTTAAAAGAAAATGTAGAAGAAGTAGAAAATTTTAATGTAGTTAAAGGTTTTTTAAACATTGTAATTAGTGATGCCTTTTATGTAAACTTTTTCAATAGTGTTAAAGACACAGAAAACTATGGTTTTGTAGCAGAAACGGCAGATGCTGTTATGGTAGAATATTCTTCTCCTAATACTAATAAACCATTGCATTTAGGGCATATTAGAAATAACTTATTAGGTTATTCTGTTGCAGAAATTTTAAAAGCATCTGGTAAAAAAGTATACAAAACTCAGATTATTAACGATCGTGGTATACATATTTGTAAAAGTATGTTGGCTTGGAAACTTTTTGGTAACGGTGAAACTCCAGAGAGTACTGGTCTTAAAGGTGATAAGTTAGTAGGTAATTACTATGTTAAGTTTGATAAAGAGTATAAAGTACAAATAGCAGATTTAGTTGCTGCTGGTACAGATGCAAAAGAAGCAGAAAAGCAAGCGCCACTTTTATTAGAGGCACAAGAAATGCTACGTAAGTGGGAAGCTGGTGATGAAGAAGTGGTTTCACTTTGGAAAATGATGAACCAATGGGTTTATAGTGGTTTTGAGGTTACTTATAAAAATTTAGGAGTAGATTTTGACTCATATTACTATGAGAGTAATACCTACCTTTTAGGTAAAGATATTGTAGATGAAGGTCTAGAAAAAGGTGTTTTCTACAGAAAAGAAGATGGTAGTGTTTGGATAGATTTGTCTGACGAAGGTTTAGATGAAAAAATTGTATTACGTGCAGATGGTACGGCAGTTTATATGACGCAAGATATTGGTACTGCAATACAGCGTACTAAAGATCATCCAGATGTAAATGGTATGGTTTATACTGTTGGTAATGAGCAAGATTACCACTTTAATGTATTGTTTTTAATACTTAAAAAATTAGGCTTTTCTTGGGCAGAACAATTGTATCATTTAAGTTATGGTATGGTAGATTTACCTAGCGGAAAAATGAAAAGTAGAGAAGGAACTGTTGTAGATGCTGATGACTTAATGAAAGATATGACAGCTACAGCAGCTAGCATTTCTGAAGAATTAGGAAAGTTAGACGGTTACACAGATACTGAAAAAGAAGAGCTTTACAGGGTAATTGGTTTAGGGGCTTTAAAATACTATATACTAAAAGTAGATCCTAAAAAACGCATTTTGTTTAATCCTGAAGAATCTGTAGAATTCCAAGGTAATACAGGACCCTTTATACAGTATACGTATGCAAGAATACAGTCTATTTTAAGAAAGTCTGATTTTGATTATACGGCAATTGTAAAAGCTGGTGACTTGCATGAAAAAGAAAAGGAGTTATTAAAGCAAATGCAAATGTTCCCTTCTGTTGTTCAAAATGCAGCACAGAGTTTTAGTCCTGCTTTAATAGCAAATTACACCTATGACTTGGTTAAAGAGTTTAATTCTTTTTACCAAAATGTACCAATTTTACCAGAAGAAGACTTACAAAAGAAAATATTTAGAGTGCAGTTGTCTAAAAAAGTAGGTGAGATTATTAAATCTGCATTTGCCTTGTTGGGTATAGAGGTGCCTAACCGTATGTAATTATAAAGATATTAAATGAATGATGATTTAGGAGTTAGTATTTTTGGTATTGTTGCTTTAGCGTGTGTTTTTGGATATTTTATTTATATTTTATATTACATAGCAGATTTATACTTTTTTACACCTTCTAAAAAGAATATTAAACTATCTGCTGCAGATGAGCATTTAATAGTAAAGTATTTACCAGCATATTCTTTATTATCTCCAAAACAAAAACAAAAGTTTAGAAATAGAGTATCTAGGTTTAGAGCAAATAAAACATTTATTTTCTCAGAAAAGAGCTCTAAAGATGAAGAAATTAAGCTGCTATTGTCTGCAACGGCAGCTTTTTTAATGCTTGGCTTTAAGGATTACAGAATAGCAACTATTCATAAAATACTTATTTATCCTTCAGCTTATTTTTCTACAATAACAAAACAAAATCATTTAGGAGAATATAACCCGCAATTAAAAACATTGGTTTTTTCTGCAGAACATGTACTAAGTGGTTTTGAAGACGCTACAGATAATTTAAACTTAGGAGTGCATGAGTTTGCACATGCCTTAGCTTTTCATTTTAAAAAAGACTTAAAATATACAGCTGTTAAGTTTAGAAAAGGAATGGCTAAAATGGAAAAGCTTTTAAATGATAAGGCTTTTTTAGAACGTGTAGAAAGAACAAAATACTTTAGACCGTACGCTACAACAAATATTCATGAGTTTTTTGCGGTAACATTAGAGAATTATGTAGAAACTCCATCAGATTTTGTTGCTACTTTTCCGGAGCTGTATAATATAATAACTCGTATGTTAAATTTTGAAGAGTTTAGCTTTCACCATAAACTTTAAAAGCTAATTCTAAAACTAGCATTTGGTGTTATTCCTAAGGATACGCTTTCTACGGTTTCTATTTCATTATCATTAGTAACTCTGTAATATCTATTTAAAATATTCTCTTTGTTTAAAATATTTAAGATTGATGCGCCAAAAGTGGCCTTACATGTACTACCAATTTTAAAGTTGTATAGTGCAGAGATATCTGCTCTAACATAATTGGGTAGCCTACTACTGTTTGGTTCTTTGTAATTTATTTTTGCAGGAAAGCTTAATATGTTTAAAGCGTTTTCACCTTCTTCTGGTTCTGTATAAGGCTTTCCAGAGTTGTAATTTAAACCTATACCAAGTTTAAAATCTTTGTAGTTGTATGTGCCAGCAAAAGTAACAGTGTGTCTAATATCTAGATTGTTAGGAAATGTTGTTGGACTAATGTCATTATAAGTGTAATTATTTAAATTATAGGTATAGCTTAACCAAGTACTATAATTTGTGGTTTTTTTATTAATTAAAAACTCAATGCCTTTAATGTTGTATTTTCCTATTTCGCCATTAAACTGGTCTTGGTTTTGGAAACCTTGTGTTAGTGTACTTATACCTTCTACATTTTTGTAAAAAGCTTCAATACCAATGTAGATGCTATTTTTGTCGTAATTAAGGCCAACAGATAACTGTTTGCTAGTAGTTATTGGTAACTCGTCCTCGTCAGCTAAAATCCATCTTCTTTTTTCTATTCCTAAAAAGTTTTGTTCTAAATCTATAATTTGGTTAGTAGACTGGCTTTTGTACTCTCCTAATATTGATGCGTTTAAATTTTTGGCAATGTTGTAGTTTACATTTAAACGTGGTTCTAAAATCCATCTTTTAAAGGTGTTTAAATTTTCTATATAATTTAATCTTGCACCTGCTTTAGCTTTTAATTTGGTTGTGTTGTAATTTATCTCGCTAAAAATAGCATTTGTTCTAATAACGCCTTTAATGTTTTTTCTATAAGGTGGTTGTGATACGTTGGTTAGGTTTAAGATACCGGTTTCTATAAGTTGGTAGCCACTTAAAACATTAACGTTATTATTTAACTTGTAGTTTATGTTTAATTTTAAACCACTTTCTAATACTTTATTGTTTTGTTGTAGTTCTTGTTTATTGGAAACTGCTAACGTATTTAAATTGTAATATGTGCGGTACGCATTAACTTTTGTGCTTAGTTTGTTGTTCCAAGTACTTTCTATACTACCTCCAAAAGAAGTGTTTTGTTGATCTAAACTACTATTACTATTTTCCTCGTTAGTACTTGTTTCTGCATATTTTAATGCGTTGTTCATTTGTATAAAACTAAAACGCAATTTGTGATTTTTATTTAAGTTATACATTGCTTTGGCGGTAATATCATAAAAATAAAAATCTTCTTTTCTGGTTATTTCAGTATCTTTTGTATCGCTTTCTATATCGCTATCCTGAAAAGTTTTATCAAAATACCTGTTGTATGTAGGGGAGTTTAAAAAATCTGTTACAGATCTTCTTGCAGAAAATTGAAAAGCTCCTTTGTTTGTGATAGGTACTTGTGCATAAATATCTGCGCTTATCATATTAAAACCTGTGCCAAAAAAAGAATCATCTATGTTATTATTAGTTCGCATATCTATAACGCTACTAATACCATCTCCATATTGCGGACTTGTTCCGTTTTTAGTTATAGTAACACTATTAGTTAAATATGGATTAAAAGCAGATATTAAACCAAAAAAATGTCCAGATTGGTACATTTTGATATCTTCCCATAAAACAAGGTTTTGGTCGTTTGTGCCACCACGTACATTAATGTCAGAGACTGTTTCGTTACTACTTTTTATACCAGGTAATGCTTGTACTGTTTGTAGCACATCTGGCTCTATAAGTCCTGGTAATATGCCAAAATTATTTGTTTTTAAAACAATACTCCCATCTAAAGATTTGTTTAATCCTGTAGTTAAAAATTTAGAAAGTATTATCTCTTTTAATTCTACATAATGTTCACGTAGTAAAAAAGTTTTAACAGGTTTGTTTTTATTTAATTCCAATGCATTAAAATGCATAGTCTTATAGCCAATAAAACGCACTTTTATTATAGCGTCTTGTGGTACATTATTTAATAAAAAATATCCAGTAGAGTCTGTAACTGTAGCAAGTTCATTATCTAACACTTCAATTGTAGCGCCATTTACAGTGTTTTGCTCGTAATTATCTAAAAATTTACCGTGTATACTAATGGTGTTGTCTTTAGATAATGCATAGTACCGTTTATTTAACTTAGTTAAGGTTAACGATGTTTTCTCAGCTACAAAATTTAGAATGCTTTCTAAATTATTTGTTGTAGCAGGTGTAATAGTTAAAGTGTCTGTATCTTTATTTGCAAAAGATATTCTAATATTAAATTGCTCCTCTATTTGATGCAAATACTTAGTTAAAGGTAAGGTGTTATTAGTTTTTTGCGCATTAGTTATAAAACTAAAGGCAAAAAACAAACAACAGTAAGTAATTTTTAGACAGTTATTCCTCAACATAAAACAACACCTTATCCTCTTCTAATGTATAACTTATTTTAGAGGGTATACTTATACTCTTTAACGCAAGATTTAAATCCTTGTTGTTAAAAGATCCTGTATATAGTTGTTCTGTATTTACGTTTTTGGTAGTTACGGTTAAGTTAAATTGCCTTTGTAGTTCGTTTAAAACAAATTCTAATGGTATACTTTTAAATGTACTTTCGTTTAACGTCCAAGATGGTACTAGTGTTTTAACATAGCTAAGTGGTGCTACTTTACCATTAATAACCATAAAAGAAGTGCCACCAGGTACTTTGTAGTCTGTACCGTTGTAGTTTACATTTACAAGCCCTTCATAACAAGTAACTTCAAAAAAGTTGGCTCTAGTTTCTACGTTAAATTGTGTTCCTAAAACACTAATGGTCCCGTGGTTTGTAGTTACTGTAAATTTTTCTCCTTTAGCAACTTTAAAAAAGGCTTCACCTTCTAAAGAAACATCTCTTTTGTTATCCCAACTGTTTTTATTGTAAGCTATTTTAGACTCTGCATTTAAAAAAACCTCGGAGTTGTCTGGTAAAGTAAGTTCGTTATTTTGGGCGTAATCTGTACTTATGGTTTGGTCTAAAGTAGTGGTGTAAAAATAGCCTAAACCGCAAATTAGTACTACAGCAGCAGCTATACTTATGTATTTTTTAAACGGATTTAATTTAACAACCTTAGTTTCTTTAATAGCATTACGTTTATTATTAATTGCTTGTAAAGCCTTTTCTTGGTTAAACTCTGGGGCCTGCATCTTATTAGATGTAGCTATTATTTTTTGGTAAGTGGTATATTCTTCGGTTTTTTTAAACTGAATAATTTCCTCTTCTGTTAATTCGTTATTTAGCCATTTAGCTAGGTAATTCTCTTGCATAACTTTTGCTTTACGTAGGTATAACAATCAATAAGTAAAAAACCCTACTTTATATTTTAAATTTTTATCAATTTATATAATTATGAATCAATATATTAAATTCCATCTATATGTTCTCTAAGTGATTTTAAAGCCAAATGCATTCTTTTTTCTATAGCTTTAACACTAACACCTTCTAATTCTGCAATTTCTGCATATTTCTTTTTGTCAATTCTATTTAATAAAAAAGTAGTTCGTTGGTTTTCGGGTAAATTAGCAAGGGCGTTATCTAATTTTGTTTGAAATTCTTTTTCTTCAAGTAAAAATTCTGGAGTTTCATTAGTAACATCTGTATTTAGGTGTGCATATTTTAACCTTACTTTATCAGCCTTAATCATATTTAAATATAAATTATTGGCTATCGTGTAAACATAAGATTTTGCTTTGGAAGGTAATACCTTAGCGCAATTTTCCCATAATTTTACAAAAGCTTCTTGTACCGCATCATATGCCTTTTCTTCATTCCCAAACTTATAATATATGTAATTAAATACCGTTTTAGAATTGGTGGTAAAGATTTGGTTGTATACCTTTTCTTCGCAAACGTTAGTGTCATTCTCTATATTCAAAACTAGATAGGTTTATTTTTTTTCAAAGGTATTTTAAAAAAATGATATTTTGTTGGTAGGGTTTTTTTTAATTGAATTGTTATAGGGTTATAAAAACAAAAAATAAACCAAATTATTATGAAAAAAGTTTTCGCAAAATTTATGTTCGCAATCCTACTTATGGGAACATTTAGTCTAACCTCTTGTCAAGAAGAGTTTGAAGAATTACCAAACAATAACGATGGTAAAGCTATTGAATCTACTTCTGCAACAGCATCTTTAATTAAAGGAACATCCTCAAAAGATGGTTCTTATGATAATATAGTTGATGGCGCTAGTTGTTTTGCAATACAATTTCCTTACACCGTTAGTGTAAACGGGTTAGATATTACAATAGATTCTACTGATGATTTAAAATTAATTGAAGAAATTTTAGATGAAATAGATTCTGATGATTACAACTTACAAATTACTTTTCCTATAAAAATTACTTTATCTAATTACACAGAATTAACTATAAACAGTAAAGAAGAGTTAATGGCAAAAGCTGAAGAGTGTGTAGAAGGTGGTGAAGATGATGATATTGAATGTATAGATTTTGTATACCCAATAGATGTTTTTAGCTTTAATACTAATTTAGAAATTACTAGTACAACAACAGTTAAAAGCGACAAAGAATTTAGATTGTTTTTTGCAAATTTAGGTGATAATGATATCGTTGGATTAGATTTTCCTATCACTTTAGAAAAATACGATAATACTAAAGTTGTTGTAAATAGCAATGCAGAATTAGCTGCTGTGTTAGAAAACGCTAAAGATATGTGTGATGAAGATGATGACAATGATTATAATGATGACGATTTTACAAAAGAGAGATTAGATACATTTTTAATTGATTGTCCTTGGTTAATACAAGAAATTTTTAGAAACAATCAAGAGCAAACAGAGCAGTATTTAGAGTTTGTAATGGACTTTAATGAAAACGGAAGTGTAGTTACTAAAAACAATCAAGGTAATTATGTAGAAGGTACTTGGTCTACAGTTGTTAATACCAATAGCAATAGAGTTGAGTTAAAAATGGAGTTTGAAACTATGACAGATTTTAACTTAGATTGGTACGTTTATGAGTTAAATGATAACAAGATAAAATTATTAGCAAATAACGGAAGTGATAAAATTATATTGGAAAAACACTGTGAGTTATCTGATAATGGGTCAAGTGAAGAGCTTAAGAATTTGTTATACGGTTGTAAGTGGAATTTTGTTGTGCCAAGTAGTTCTTCTATTGGGTATTATAATGTTAAGTTTTTAGAAAACGGAGATGTTAGGTTTGTAGATGATAACGGAAGTGTTTTTACTATAGATACTTTTTCAACTTGGGCTTTAGAGGGTAACATTATTGTTTTTTACAATATTAATCAAGAGATGATTTCTGAAAAATGGAAAATAGCATCATACTCAGAAAATCAAATGTTTGTAGATATCTATAATGAAGATGAGAGAATATACCAAAATGTATTAGAAAGAAATTGTGATGATGCAGGTACTTGCAGTGATGCTGATATAAATGAAGCTTTATCGGGAGGTTGTAAATTTAAAATCACAAATGTAGATGGTACTTTTTCTGAAGAGTTGTTAATAGATTTTTCTAACAGCAATATTCACGCTTACGATGCTAACAATACAATAGCAGATGAAGGTGCTTGGTCTTTACAAAGCGGGGTGTTAAGTTTTTTAGCCTTAAGCTTAAAATTAGGTAACTATAATGGAGAATGGAAAGTAATAGAATGTGGTACAGATTCATTTAAGTTAGAAAAAGGAGAAGAAATTATTGTCTTAACCAAAGTATGTGACTAGTAATAGTACATAATAATTATGCTAAAGGGCTACTTTTTTTAAGTAGCCCTTTTTTTATACTATATTTTTTGGCTTAAACCACACACTTCCCAATGTAATTATTAAATTTGCAATTCCAGAAAAAAGTAGACTTATGTTCAATAATTTAAGTGAAAAGTTAGATAAAGCGTTCCACGTCTTAAAAGGACACGGACAAATAACAGAAATTAATGTTGCCGAAACTTTAAAAGAAGTTCGTAGGGCTTTATTAGACGCCGATGTTAACTTTAAAATTGCAAAAGAATTTACCAATAGAGTAAAGGAAAAAGCACTAGGTCAAAATGTACTAACAACATTACAGCCTGGCCAGTTAATGGTTAAGTTGGTAAAAGATGAGCTTACAGAGCTTATGGGTGGCGACGCAGAAGGTATAAACCTTTCTGGTACACCGTCTATAATATTAATGTCTGGTTTGCAAGGTTCTGGTAAAACAACTTTTTCTGGTAAACTTGCAAATTATTTAAAAACCAAAAAAACTAAAAATCCACTATTGGTAGCTTGTGATGTTTATCGTCCTGCGGCTATAGACCAGTTACATGTAGTTGGTGAGCAAATAGGGGTAGATGTATTTTCAGATCGTGGAAACACAAATCCTGTTGCAATTGCAGAAGCTGGTATAGCACATGCAAAAGCAAACGGACATAATGTGGTTATTATAGATACAGCTGGTCGTTTAGCAGTAGATGAAGAAATGATGACCGAGATTGCTAACGTACACAAAGCAATTAAACCACAAGAGACATTGTTTGTTGTAGATTCTATGACAGGGCAAGATGCTGTTAACACTGCAAAAGCCTTTAATGATGTTTTAAATTTTGATGGTGTAATACTAACAAAATTAGATGGTGATACTCGTGGTGGTGCAGCAATATCTATTAAATCTGTAGTAACTAAACCAATTAAATTTATTGGTACAGGTGAAAAAATGGATGCAATAGACGTTTTTCATCCTTCTCGTATGGCAGAACGTATCCTAGGTATGGGAGATGTTGTGTCTTTAGTAGAACGTGCTCAAGAGCAGTTTGATGAGGAAGAAGCCCGTAAAATACAAAAGAAGATTGCCAAAAATAAATTTGGGTTCGATGATTTCTTAAAGCAAATTCAGCAAATTAAGAAAATGGGTAGCCTTAAAGATTTAATGGGTATGATACCTGGTGCTGGTAAAGCATTAAAAGGTATGGATATAGATGATGATGCGTTTAAACACGTAGAAGCAATTATACATTCTATGACTCCTGTGGAGAGAGAAACTCCAACAATGCTTAATGCTAGTCGTAAAAAGAGAATAGCAAAAGGTAGTGGTAGAACTGTGCAAGAGGTAAACCAATTACTAAAGCAGTTTGACCAGATGAGTAAAATGATGAAGATGATGCAAGGCGGTGGCGGCAAAAAAATGATGCAAATGATGGGTGGTATGAAAGGAATGCGCCCATAATTAAATAAAAATATTTTCAATATAAAACCATCAAACTAACAATCTGATAATGGAATTACTAGACGGGAAAAAAGTATCAAACCAAATTAAAGAGGAAATTACCGTTGAGGTAACCAAAATGAGAGAGCGTGGAGAAAAAGTACCACACCTAGCAGCAATTATTGTTGGTAGTGATGGGGCTAGCTTAACGTATGTTGGTAGTAAAGTACGTTCTTGTGAGCGTGTTGGTTTTGAGTCTACTTTGGTACAAATGCCAAGTACAACTAGTGAAATAGAATTGCTTCGTAAAATTGAAGAGCTTAACCAAGATGATGAAATTGATGGCTTTATAGTACAGTTACCTTTGCCACCACAAATTGATACACAAAAAGTACTTTTAGCGGTAGATCCAGACAAGGATGTAGATGGTTTTCACCCTACTAACTTTGGTAAAATGGCTTTAGATATGAGTACATTTATACCAGCAACTCCATTTGGTATTTTAGAGTTGTTAGAGCGTTACAAAGTAGATACTAAAGGAAAACATACTGTAGTTATAGGTCGTAGTCATATTGTTGGTAGGCCAATGAGTATTTTAATGGGGCGTAAAGGTTGGCCAGGAAATTCTACGGTAACCTTAACGCATAGTGCAACAAAAAATATTACACAAATTATTTCTCAGGCAGATATTGTTATCTCTGCATTAGGAGTGCCTAATTTTTTAAAGGCAGAAATGGTAAAAGATGATGCTGTAGTTATAGATGTTGGTATTACACGTGTAGTAGACGAAACAAAACCAAAAGGATATTATATTACTGGTGATGTAGATTTTGAAAACGTAAGTAAAAAAGCCTCTTTTATAACACCTGTTCCTGGTGGTGTTGGACCAATGACAATTGCTATGTTGTTAAAAAATACGTTACTAGCAAGAGAACGTCATAGAAACGCTAATAGATAAAAATAAAATAGAATTTTAGCTTAATAAATTTAGCTATTCTTAGTAATTATATAAAACCATTGCATTCTGTGTAATGGTTTTTTTTATGTTAATAAGTTAGCGCCAAACCAACCAATTAATTGGGTAATTTTAAGGCCGCATAAATATATAAAAATGAAAACACCCCTTATCTCGGCTAAAGAATTAGAAGCCTTATTGGTAGATGAAACCAACATTATAATTTTAGATGCTAGTCCGGCTACAAACGTATCAGGATTAAGTAGTGACCTAGAAAATTTGCAAATAAAAGGAGCTCGTAAATTTAATATTAAAGCTAATTTTAGTGATGCATCTAGTGACTTTCCTAATACAATACCAAGTGCAAAACAATTTCAGGAAGAAGCACGTAAATTGGGCATAAAAAAAACAAGTAAAATTGTAGTGTATGATAATTTAGGTGTGTACACATCACCAAGAGTTTGGTGGTTGTTTACTACATTTGGTCATAGTGCTGTAACAGTTTTAGATGGTGGCTTGCCAGAGTGGGTAGCTCAAGGTTTACCAACAGAAGAAACAGCTAAAAAAAGGGTGCCATTGGGTAATTTTATAGCAAATCAAAAAGAGTTTGCTGTTGTAAATTTTTCAATGGTTAAAGAAAACACAGAGAGCACCACTGCTTTGGTTGTAGATGCACGCTCTGCAGGCAGGTTTAATGGTACAGAGCCTGAACCTAGAGCAGAATTGGCTAGTGGCAGTATACCAGGTTCTGTTAATCTTCCTTTTACAGATGTTTTAGAGGATGGTAAATTTAAATCAAAAGAAGAATTAAAGGTTATTTTAGAGCCAATTTTTGCAGAAGATAAACCGTTGGTTTTTACTTGTGGTTCTGGTTTAACAGCTTGCGTTATATTATTAGCAAGTAAATTGGTAGATGATACTAAAGATACATCTGTATATGATGGTTCTTGGACAGAGTGGGTACAGTTGTATAAAGAGGAAACAGATGAAGAAGAAGGAGACTCAGAAACAAAAGATGAGGTTTTAGGTGAAACTAATCAAGAAGAAGCTAGTAAAGCAGAGAAATTAAACGAAGATGAAGATTTGAATAATGAAGAGATAAGCAGAGAAGAAGAAGAGTAAATGGAAAAAGGGAAGCCTAGATTGGTTAGACTTACAGCAATTGTTACGCAGTTACAAACAAAAAAAGTTGTTACAGCAACAGAATTGTCTGCCAAGCATAAAGTTAGTGTTAGAACTATTTATAGGGATATACGAACTTTAGAACAATCTGGGATTCCTATTTATACAGAAGAAGGTAAAGGCTATTCTTTAGTAGACGGTTATAAGTTACCACCTGTTATGTTTACAGAGGAAGAGGCAAATGCATTAATTACTGCAGAACAAATTGTTAGTAGAAATAAAGACATCTCCTTTGTAGAAAAATATAGTAGTGCTGTAGAAAAAATAAAATCGGTTTTAAGATATTCTCAAAGAGATAAATCGTCTTTACTAACAGAGCGTATAGATATTAGAACAAATTTAGAGCAAAAAATTACAAGCAACTATTTAATGCAGTTGCAAATAGCGTTAACTAATTATAAGTTATTACAAATAGATTATTTATCGTTAGAACGTAATAAGACTACAAGAATAATAGAGCCTTTTGCGCTTATACATAACAATGACAATTGGGTATTAATAGCCTTTTGTAGGTTACGTGAAGATTTTAGAGCATTTAGGGTAGATTGTATTCAGAAACTAGCAATGTTGCCAAGTTCTTTTGAGCCCCATAAAATTACATTGCAAGAGTATTTTGACATTGAAAGAAAAAAATGGGAAAATACCCCTGACATACCTATGACATAGGGCTGGTTTATTTTTGATGAAAATCAATATAAAATCAGAATTATGAAAACTGAAACTCTAGCATCTTTTAATGTAATAGGTATTAAAGTGCGTACTACAAATGAAAATGCACAAGCAGCAAAAGATATTGTTGTATTATGGAATACTTTTATGTCTGAGCAAATTTTAGACAAAATTCCTAATAAAATAAGTACCGAAATTTTTTCAATTTATACCAATTATGAGGGCGATTATACAAAGCCGTATGATACTATTTTAGGATGTAAAGTTGCTAGTGTAGATGAGGTTCCAAATGGTATGGTAGCACATACTGTTAAGGCATCAACCTATAAAAAATGCATAGCAAAAGGAGACTTGTCTAAAAACGTAGTGTATAATAAGTGGTTAGAAATTTGGGAAGCAAAAGAAGCTCGTTTATATACTTCGGACTTTGAAATTTATGGTGAAGCAGCAAGTAATCCAGAAAATGCAGAGGTTCCCATTTTTATAGCAGTAAGAGAATAGTAGTAGCATTAAATAGTATCTTAACCAATATATTACAAGCTTTAAAGAGAATGTAGTCCAAAACAGGACTACATTTTTTATATTTAAGAAGCATTAGCCTACTTAAATATTGTTTTATGAAAAAGTTAATACCTACTATTTGCTTTTGTTTGTTGTTTGGTTTTATAACCAAAGCGCAAACAGGTAAGGTTTTTGATAACCTAAAAGTTACTAGTGGAATTTTAAAAAGCGATCGTAACTTCTCTATTTACCTTCCACCAGATTACGAAACTTCTAAAAGAGATTACCCTGTGTTGTATTTACTGCACGGAGCAGGGGATGACCATACTGGATGGGTTCAATTTGGAGAGGTTTTACATATAGCAGATAAAGCCATTAAGGCAGGTAAAGCAACACCAATGATTATTGTAATGCCAGATGCTAATACAGGCAAACGTGGGTATTTTAATACTGATGATTGGCTTTATGAAGATTTCTTTTTTAATGAGTTAATGCCTTATGTAGAGGGTAAATACAGAATTAAAGGTGAAAAAAGATACCGCGCTATATCTGGACTATCTATGGGTGGCGGCGGTACTTTTATGTATGCTTTGCATAGACCAGAGTTGTTTTCTTCTGCTTGTCCACTTAGTGCTTCTGTAGGTATGTTGCCACAAGACACAGTAAAAATAAAAGATTTTGCAGAAAGCGAAAATAAGTCTATTGATAAAATGCGAAAGTATTTTGAGAAACACTCGGTTATTTCTTTATTAGATACTATACCTATAAATGATGTAAAATCTGTACGTTGGTTTATAGATTGTGGTGATGAAGATTTTTTGTTTGAAGGCAATAGCTTAGTTCATATTTCTATGATGAAAAAGAAAATACCACACGAATACAGAGTTCGTGATGGAGCACATAATTGGACGTACTGGAGGGAGTCTTTACCAGAGGTTTTAAAATTTGTGTCGGCAGCTTTTCATCAGCATTAGCTACGCATACAAAAGCTATAAACTAAAAAAGCTATAAACTAAAAAAGCTAGTATAATTTATACTAGCTTCTTTTTTATGTTTTTATGGTATATTTAAATACTTGTGTGTTTGTAATGATACTTTCCATTGCGGATTTTTCATTACAAAGTCTACAATTAATGGAGTCATTTTATCTTTAACACTCCATTCTGGTTGTAAATATAAAATACAATCTTTATTTACTTTAGCTGCTTGTTCTTCAGCAAATTTAAAATCGTTTTTATTATAAATTATCATTTTTAACTCATCTGCCTTATCATAAATAATACCTTGTGGTAATTTATTTTTTTTAGGAGATAAGCAAATCCAGTCCCAAATACCTGTTAAAGTGTATGCGCCAGATGTCTCTATATGTGTTTGTAAATTTTTAGCCTTTAAAGCCTCTGTAAGCGGAGCCATATTCCAAGTTAAAGGCTCGCCACCAGTAACAACAATTGTGTTAGAGTATTTTGCAGCGTTATCTACAATAGCGTCTATAGTTGTTGGTGGGTGCGTAGCAGCGTTCCAACTCTCCTTAACATCACACCAATGGCAACCAACATCGCAACCACCTACACGTATAAAATATGCAGCGGTTCCTTTATGGAAACCTTCTCCTTGTATGGTATAAAATTCTTCCATTAATGGAAGCATTTCTCCTTTGTCTACTAATGCTAATACCTCATTTTTAACCATTATGCAAAGATACATTTTTTGTTTTTTACTATCTAACTTTAAGTAAAAGATAGCAGCTGGTTAACTTGTTCGTCAAAAAAAAATAAAAAAATAGCATCAATAACTTAGAGTTTTATTGTGTTTACAGTAAAACTTCTCTTTTTAGTTGTTTAAATTTAAGCTATTTTTATCAAAATTTTAAGAAATGAGCACCAAGGAAAAATTTTTAGCAGACATAGAAAAAGGGTATACTACAAAAGGAGACTTTATAACTATGGGTGCTGGTATAGTGGAAGGGGAAACCGTTACTAATGCATTTGTAAAAATACCTTTAAAAACTCTTAACCGTCACGGTTTAATTGCTGGTGCAACAGGTACCGGAAAAACAAAAACATTGCAGGTATTGGCAGAGAATTTATCTGATAAAGGTGTGCCAGTAATGCTAATGGATTTAAAAGGTGATTTAAGTGGTATAGCGCAACCAAGTGCAGGACATCCTAAAATTGACGAACGCCATGCTCAAATTGGTTTGCCTTTTGAAGCTAAAAGTTTTCCTGTAGAAATTTTGTCTTTGTCTGAGCAAGATGGAGTAAAATTAAGAGCTACAGTATCAGAATTTGGACCAGTATTACTTTCTAGAATTTTAGACTTAACCGTAACGCAAGAAGGTATTGTTGCTGTTATTTTTAAGTATTGTGATGATAATAAATTACCGCTTTTAGATCTTAAAGATTTTAAAAAGGTACTGCAATATGCAACAGATGAAGGTAAGGCCGAATTTAAAGAGAGCTACGGAAGAATTTCTTCTGCATCCACAGGTACTATTCTTAGAAAAGTAATAGAACTAGAACAGCAAGGAGCCGATTTATTTTTTGGTGAAAAATCTTTTGATGTTGATGACTTAACCAGGATTGATGAAAACGGAAGAGGCTACATTAATATTTTAAGGTTAACAGATATACAAGACAGACCTAAATTGTTTTCAACTTTTATGTTGAGTCTTTTAGCTGAAATTTATGATACTTTTCCTGAGCAAGGAGATAGTGACAAGCCAGAGTTGGTGTTGTTTATAGATGAGGCTCACTTAATTTTTGATGAAGCATCTAAGGCTTTATTAAATCAAATAGAAAGTATTGTAAAATTAATACGTTCTAAAGGTATTGGTGTATACTTTGTAACACAAAACCCTGCTGATGTTCCAGAAGATGTTTTGGCTCAATTAGGGTTAAAAGTGCAACACGCTTTACGTGCATTTACAGCTAAAGATAGAAAAGCTATTAAATTAGCAGCACAAAATTACCCAGATAGTGAGTATTATGACACAGAGGATGTATTAACTTCTTTGGGTATTGGAGAAGCTTTAATTTCTGCTTTAGATGAAAAAGGAAGACCAACTCCCTTAGCAGCTACTATGTTACGTGCACCTATGAGCCGTATGGATATTTTAACAGATAAAGAATTAAAAGAAGTAATAGACGCTTCTTCTTTAGTTAAAAAATACAATGATATTATAGATAGGGAAAGTGCTTATGAAATGCTGAATAAGAAAATTGAAAAGGCAGAGCAAATAGCAGCAAAAGAAAAAGAAAAACCAGCGGCAAAGCGTACAAGTAGTCGTTCTAAAAGCACAAGACAAAACCCAATTGTAAAAGTGTTAACCAGTGCTACTTTTATTAGAGGTATGTTGGGTGTACTTAAAAAAGTACTACGCTAAACAAATTAAAACCAAATCTATTTACTAACTACATATTTTAAATGAAGAAAATTACAATTACCTGTATAGTTGCAGCTGCAACATTATTAACGCAATGTGCAAAAAGTACAGATGCAGATTTTTTAATTTCTGCAAATGGTTTTGGTAAACTAACCAAAGAAAACCTGGCTAGTGATATAGAAACCATATACGCAACAGACTCTATAGTAAAAGATAATGCAGTACAATTAAGTGCTAATATGCGTAAAGAGCATATATACGAAAAAGGAGGTAAACCTTTGTTTACAGTAAGTATTAGTAATGACTCTATTATAGATAATATTAGGGTTTTAGATGCGCGTTATACAACAGATAAAGGTGTTAACTTACTTAGTACTTTTAAAGATATTAAAGATAATTATACCATTAGTAAAGTATTAACTTCTATGAACAATGTTGTGTTGTTTATAAAAGATAGTGATGTTTATTTTACAATTGATAAAAAAGAACTACCAGAAAACTTACGCTATAGCAACACTACAAAAATTGAAGCAATACAAATACCAGATGCTGCTAAAATTAAGTATTTAATGATAGATTGGGAGTAGTATGAAAAAGAAGTATACCATACAAACACAACCTTTTGTGGTACCTACTACAGATGGTAAATTAATAGAAGAACATTTTGGTGGCGCAACTAACAAGCAACAAGAGTTAAGTATGGCTCATATGGTTGCACCTCCGGGTTGGTCAGAGCCTTTTCAGACACCAGAGTTTACAGAGTACACTTATGTAATAAAGGGCAAAAAACAATTTATTATAGATGATGAAGTTGTTGTTTTAGAACAAGGACAATCTATACGCATAGAGAAAAATACACGTGTACAATATGCAAACCCTTTTGATGCTCCTTGTGAGTATATATCTATTTGTACACCAGCTTTTTCTATAGACACAGTACATAGAGAAGAAGATTAACCCTTATTTTATAGTATCCTACACCTCATTTTATGAAAAAAATGCTAAGTAAAATTATCCCCAAAGTTTATGGTGCATATTTTAATGTGCTTTCTGTGTTTTCTAAAAAGAAAGCTGCAAAAAAAGCATTTTATCTTTTTTGTACGCCTAGAAAAGGAAAAGTGCTACCCTTTCAGTCAGAATTTTTAAATAATGCAAAGAAAGAGGTTGTACATAGTAATAACATAGATTTACAGGTGTACGAGTGGACTGGCGAAAAAGAAACTATTTTACTTTTACACGGCTGGGAAAGTAATGTGTTTAGGTGGCGTAATTTAATTTCTTTTTTAAAAGAAGAAGGGTATAATATTATTGCTTTTGATGCGCCTGCACATGGTAACTCTAAAGGGCAAGTATTACATGTGCCCATTTATACAGAAGTAACACAAACTCTAATTACCAAATACCAACCAAAGCATATTATAGGACATAGTGTTGGTGGTATGACAACCTTGTACAATAATTACAAATACAGTAACCCTAGTGTAGATAAACTTGTAATTCTTGGTGCGCCATCAGAATTTTATACTATTTTGCTTAACTACCAAAATATGCTTAAGTTTAATAATAAGGTCTTTAATGAGTTAAAGAAATTTATAATAGAGCAATTTGGTTTTAAGGCTGAAGATTTTTCTATATCGGAATATGTAAAAAAGAATAAAAAGAAGGGTTTACTTGTGCATGATAAGTTAGATTTTATTGCACCTTGTTCAGACTCAGAGTTAGTACATAAAAATTGGACTAACAGTAAATTAATAACAACTAAAGGTTACGGACATTCACTACACCAAGATGAGGTTAGTAATGCAGTAATATCATTTTTAAAAGAAGATTAAAAATACAACTATGAAATATCCAATAGCACCTTTTCATATCGCAATTCCTGTTCATAATTTAGAGGAATGTAGAACATTTTACAAAGACGTAATAGGTTGCCCAGAAGGAAGAAGTAGTGACCATTGGGTAGATTTTAACTTATTTGGTCATCAGTTAGTAATACATTACAAAGAGAAAACTACAGCAGAAGATTTACACACCAATTCTGTAGATGGTAAAAATGTACCAGTACCGCATTATGGTGTTGTACTGCCTTGGGAAACTTTTGAGACCTTTTCTAAAGAATTAAAAGATAAGGGAGTTAATTTTGTAATAGAACCTTATGTTAGGTTTAAAGGAGAAGTAGGAGAGCAAGCAACTATGTTTTTTTTAGATCCTGCAGGTAATGCTTTAGAGTTTAAAGCGTTTAAAGATGTACACCAATTGTTTGCTAAGTAGTGCAGTTTTTGATTATCTGCCTCCATTAGCTTTTAAGTCTGCTATACACTCAGCATCTAAAGTAGGTAATCCGTTTTTACTTGCAATAAGCATTTTTTTCATTCCGGCTCCAAACTCTAATTCGGCGTTCATCAAACAGTTGTCTACATTACAGTGGTTACTGCCTATAATTTCTCCGTCATCATTTGTAGCTTCGCCTTCATGCGGATGAACCATTTCTGACCCTAAATTAACCAAGCCCATTAAGTGGCCAAGCTCATGTTGTAATGTTGCTGTTTCTATAGATTTTTCAGATACTAAAGCACTTTTAGCAGCTAAATCTTTAATTGTAGACTCATATATGATCATAGATGTGTTGCGGTAAACAGCACCAAGTGTAACAGAGTTTTTTTCTACGTCATCATTGTTAGACGGTGCATCTGCAAAATAAATATAAATAGCTAAAGTATCATCAGAGTTGTAAACAGTTCTGTTTTCGGTTTCTAATTTTGCTACTTCTTCAATTGTTAAATCTTCTTTATTAGGAGAGGAAACCTGCTTATAAGTAACAGTTATTTCATCTTTAAAACTAATATCATTTATAAAATCAGAAAATGCAGATAATGATTCTTCGTTGGGTCTAAAACCTTCAACATAAGCAATTTCTAATGCTAGTTTAGAGAATTTTGTATTAGATAAAATATCATTAGCAGAATCTCCAGAGCCTTGTAAGTTGGCTGTTTTACTTCCTCCTTTTTCCGATGAATCAGAATCATCTGTGTTAGAACAACCAATTAAAAATAAAGCAGCAAGTAATAAAACGCTAAAATTCTTCATAAACCTCTTTCTTTTTTATAACTAACAATTGATTGTCACAAAACCCTACTATTTAACGTAAAAAGTAGCTGCTCTATTGCTTTGCAAGTGTAAGTTTAGCTAAATAGTCGTAATGTTCGCCTTCAACTATCAACTCGCAATTAAAACCATTTAAAATTGCAGCACGTTGCAGTGTATTATAATCTAAATAAAGCCAAGGAAAAGAATCGCTTTTTTGTTGCTTATATTGCATAACATAATCTACTTCACCGTAATATTCTTTTCCTGGAGGAATCCAATAACCTCCATCTTCATCCTCATCAAACATATAAATAATGTCGCTAGAATCTAGTAGTAATTGTCCGTCTGCATTTAAAAGAGATTTTAAATGTTGTAAATAGTCACCTAGTTTGTTAAGGTTGCCAACAATTCCAATACCGTTCATTAAAAGTAAAAGTGTGTCAAAAGTAACGTCTTTATATTCTAGTATTTTAGCGTTAACAGTTTTGGTTACACCTCTTTTTTTGCAAGTTTCAATAGCTCCTTTAGATGAGTCTAATGCGGTAACATCTATATTTTTTTCTTGTAAATACAAGCTATGGCTTCCGGCTCCGCAACCAATATCTAAAACTTTTCCTTTGCTTAGTTGTAGTGCTTTTTGTTCTATAATTGGCATTTCTGTATAGTCTCTAAAAAGATATGGCACAGGAATTGTATCATCTTCAGAAATAGATGAAAGCGTAACAATGTCTTCTTTGTAGGTTTTGTTAAGATAGTCTAACATTGCAGCACCAAAAATATCGCTTCCCATTTTATTTGTATTTTAGCCAACAAAAGTGGCATTTTTTAACAACATTAGAAAGTATTTTATATGAAACAACTTGGTATAGCATTGGTTTTAGTTCTTTTTTTTGCAACAAATGGTAATGCGCAAACAAAAAAGGATACTAGTTTAATTAATACGTATTTAAAAGCAAATGGTTCTGCAGCACAGTATGAGTATGCATACGACCAATTACTAACAATGTTACATAAAAATCATCCTAAAACAGCTGCAAATACAGACGCTTATAAATACTTAAACGATAATAAAAGTAAAGCTGTAGGTGAAATTTTAGATTCTTTAGGTGTTGTGTACACAAAGCACTTTACTAAAGATGATATTAAAGAAATGTTAGGGTTTTATAGAGGAGAAGCTGCAAAGCAAATGCTTAAAGACAGAACAAAAATGACTGAAGAGCAAAAGCAACAGTTAAATGCTTACTACAACTCTGAAGTTGGTAAAAAAATAATATCTAAGCAGCAAGTACTTAGCCAAGAAATTGGTGCGGCGTCTGAAGCTTGGAGTAGAGATTTGTATGAAACAGCTATGAGCTTGTTAAAGTAATGAAAGAGATTTTAAAGGAATTGCCAAAAAAGGCAAAAGAAAAACAAAACGAAAACAAAAAGTTTTTTACCAAATTAAAAAAGAAGCCACCCAAGAATTTAGATTACGTAATGCAAGAGTTACACGAAGATGAGTTTAAAAAGACTGATTGCTTAACTTGTGCTAACTGCTGTAAAACAACAGGACCTTTATTTACAAATGCAGATGTAGAGCGTATAGCAAAATCTTTTAGGCAAAAACCACAGCAGTTTATAAAAAATTATTTGCGTGTAGATGATGAAAATGATTATGTTCTGCAAAGTGTACCGTGTACTTTTTTAGGGCCAGATAATTATTGTTCTATTTATGATGTAAGGCCAAAGGCGTGTAGAGAGTTTCCGCATACAGATCGTAAAAAGTTTCAGCAAATAAGTAATTTAACAATGAAAAATGTAGCTATTTGTCCGGCTGCTTACAACATTGTTGAAGAAATGAAAAAGAGAATTAAAGTATAGTATTTCTATTTTTATATACAAACCGTTAACCAAAAAGTTAACGGTTTTTTTTTATATTTAGAAGATGGAAAGTATTATTACATATTTTGAAACCATACCGTCTGCACATAGGAGTTTAATTTTAATTGGAGGTATAACGTTTTTTTGGCTTTTAGAAGGCGTTTTACCACTACAACGTTTTACGTACAAAAAATGGCGACACGCATTGCCTAATTTATTTTTTACGTTTACTACTATTGTAATTAACTTTTTACTCGCTTTTTTATTACTAAAAACTAGTGACTGGACAGTTGTACATAATTTTGGAATAATAAACTGGTTACCGCAAATGCCGCTATGGTTGTATGTGACAATAGGTGTTATGCTATTAGATTTTTTTGGAGCTTACCTGGCTCATTTTACAGAGCATAAAGTAAAGCCTTTATGGATGGTGCATTTGGTTCATCATACAGACCATAATGTAGATGCAACTACTGCAAACAGGCATCATCCATTAGAGAGTGTTATACGCTTTGTGTTTACTTTGGCTGGTGTTTTTATAGTTGGGGCACCTATGGGAGTGGTTATGTTATACCAGTCTTTATCTTTGGTAGCAACCCAATTTGGACACGCAAATATTAAATTACCTAAAAAAGTAGATGAGGTTATAAGTTATTTTTTAGTGTCTCCAGATATGCACAAAGTACACCACCATTATGTGTTACCTTACACAGACTCTAACTACGGAAATATTTTCTCGGTATGGGATAGGTTGTTTGGTACGTTTATGAAACTAGATCGTGATAGTATTGTGTACGGTGTAGACACTTTTCCTGATGAGGTAGAAAATGCAAGTATAAAAGGGTTGTTAAAACAACCTTTTCATAAGTACAGAAAACCAACAACAGAAGTTTAGTTATACATAAGATATTTTGCTCTTATTTTTTTAAACTCTTCAATAGCTGGCTGCCACGTTTTTTTAATTTCAGCTTCAGACATACCTTCTACTATCTGTTTTTGTAACTTACTAGTACCAGCGTGTTTTGTAAAACCACTTGTTAAAAACACTTTGCTTTTATCTGTACTGTTTGTGTATGCATCAATAATCCATTTTAATGTCATACTATTCATTCTTTCTATGCTAGACAAATCGTTACCATAACAAATTTTTCCTTTGTGTTTTGGGTATTTAGAACCAAAGTTTGGTTGTGGTGTGTATGTAAAACTATATTTTGTACTGTCTAAAAAAGGTGCTCCATAACGCTGAAACTGAAATTCTGTGCCACGACCAGCGTTAATATCCATACCTTCAAACAACCCTAAACTTGGGTATAATGTAATTGCGGTATTGTTTGGCAAGTTAGGAGAAGGTCTAATAGGTAAGTTGTAATCGCTGGTATGCTCATAATTATCAAGTTTTACCACAGTTAAATCTGTTTTTTTATAACCATTTAACCAGCCTTCTTCATTTATCATTGTTGCATATTCTGCAATAGTCATTCCGTATACTAACGGAATATCTGTCATTCCTAAAAAACCTCTATGTTCAGTTTCCATAGTTGGTCCGTCTACATAATGTCCGTTTGGGTTTGGCCTGTCTAGCACAACAACTTTAATATTGTTTTCTGCACAAGCTTCCATTACCAGCTGCAATGTAGCTATGTAAGTGTAAAAACGCACACCAACATCTTGTATATCAAAAAGCACCACATCAATATCTTTTAATTGTGCGTTATTTGGCTTTCTATTTTTACCGTATAGTGATATTAAAGGCAAACCAGTT
>NZ_JBDVAA010000122.1:0-11443 GCF_039943695.1 Cellulophaga sp.
GTGTAATCTCTTAAATCAATACCTACTAATAAATCTAAGTTTTCAGTTAAAGAGTTTTTGTAAGTAGATAAGAAACCAAACCACTCGTGGTTATTTACAGAAGCTCTTAAGTAAGACTCAGATCCAAAACCTTGGCGACCATTTTCACGGTTAATCTCTACAATGTTGTCTAAGTCTACTGGTTGATCAAAACCACCTAATCTTGTGTTAAATAGATCTGTGTTACCAGCAGTACCACCACCACCACCTTTACCCCAAGAGGCGTAAACAGCAGAAGATAAGATTGATTTATCATCAATATTCCAATAGTGGTTTAATGAAGTTTGAGATTTGTGGTAGAAGTTGTCTTCTATATGAGTAACTTGACCGTTTTTGTAACCCCAATCTGGGTTAAATCTAATACCACTTTCAGCATTTCTGTAAGTGTCAATAGAACTTCTATTTTGACGTTGACCGTGAGTTTGTGGTGCGCCAAAAGAAGTTAAAGATAATTTGTGGTTATCATTAATCTGCTTAGAGATGTTTACAAAATAGTTAAAACCATTAAATTGTGTACCGTCAACATAACCTTCACCAGTTGTTTTAGAAGCAGATACTGTAGCAGCAAATCCGTTATCCATTAAACCAGTAGATAAAGTAGCGCCATACTTTTGGTATCCGTCGTTACCAACACCACCAATAATGCTTCCACCTTTTTCTACGTCTGTAGTTTTAGATAAAATGTTTATAGTACCACCAATAGAAGGTACAGCTACTTTAGAAGCACCTAAACCTCTTTGTACCTGCATAGAAGAAGTAACGTCTGATAATCCAGCCCAGTTACTCCAGTATACTTTACCGTTTTCCATATCATTAACAGGAACCCCGTTAATCATTACAGCAACATTCTCAGAGTCAAAACCTCTAAGGTTAATTCTACCGTCACCAAAGCCACCACCAGATTTAGTAGCGTATACACCAGGTGTAGATTTTAATACTTCAGGAAATTCTTGCGTTCCTAATTTTAGCTCAATGTCAGCAGCTTTAATTGTAGAAACAGCAACCGGAGTTTTTCTGTCTACAGCTACAGAAGCTACAATAACAACTTCTTCTAAAGCTTCTGCATCTGGCATCAACGTAATGTTACCTACATTTCCAACAGCGCTAAAGCTTACTTCTTTGGTAATGTATCCAATATAAGATACAACCAATACACCAGAGTTACTTGGGGCAGTAATAGTAAAGTTACCGTCAAAATCGGCAGCCATACCATTTGTAGTTCCTTTTACAACTACACTTGCTCCTGGTAGAGGTCCTCCTAAATCACCATCCAATATTTTACCAGTGATGGTTCCTTGAGAAAATGCGAATGCCGTACATAATAACATAACGACAAAAACGAAGTAATTTTTTTTCATTTTTCTTTTGTTCTTTAGTTTTTTTATTAACGGCACAAAAGTGTATAATTTATACTACTTGTACGTTAACAGAATGTTAAATCAGTTAACGCAAAAATAACATAAATTTATGTTAAAATGGCGTTGATAAACAATAAGTTATCAACGCCATTTTAATAATTTTAGTAAGATATTTCTATTGTTTAATCCCTTTTAGGATTTGCAATGTAGATGCATCGTGATTTTCGTTTTTGTCAGAATTTATGTCTTTTAGTATGGTGCTGGCTAATTGTTTTCCTAGTTCAACACCCCATTGATCATAGCTGAAAATATTCCAAATTATACCTTGAACAAATATTTTATGTTCGTAAAGAGCTATCAATTTTCCTAAACTTTTTGGCGTCAATTTGTCAATTAACAATGTAGTAGTTGGTTTATTTCCTTCAAAAACTTTAAAAGGGAGTAATTTTTCTATTTCTTCATTATTTAATCCTTTCTCTTTTAGTTCGGAAAGTACTTCTTCTTCAGTTTTTCCATTTAAAAGAGCTTCTGTTTGTGCTATAAAATTAGCCATTAACTTGTTCTGGTGGTCTTTATCGCCAAATAATGATTCTTTAAAGCCTATGAACTCCGCAGGTATTATTTTAGTTCCTTGGTGAATTAGTTGAAAAAATGCGTGTTGAGAGTTTGTTCCTGGCTCTCCCCATATAATTGTTCCTGTTTGGTAAGTAACTTTGTCCCCGTTACGATCTACACTTTTTCCATTACTTTCCATTATACCTTGTTGCAAATAAGCAGAAAATCTACTTAGGTATTGAGAATAAGGAATTATAGCTTCGGTCTCTGCATTATAAAAATTGTTGTACCATATAGTTAGTAGGGCAGAAATAACTGGAATGTTCTCTGAAAACTCTGTGTTTTTAAAATGTTCATCCATTTCATTAGCGCCCATTAGAAGACTATCAAAATTAGAGAACCCTACAGAAAGAGCTATACTTAAGCCAACTGCGCTCCATAAAGAAAAACGTCCTCCAACCCAATCCCACATAGGAAATACATTGTTGGCGTCTATGCCAAATTCTGCAATTTTTGCAGCGTTAGTAGATACTGCTGCAAAATGAAGTGCAATATCACTTTCTTTGGTTTTAAATTCTGGATTTAAAAACCATTTTTTTATAGTTGTAGCGTTGCTAAGTGTTTCTTGTGTGGTAAATGTTTTAGATACAACAACAAATAAAGTTGTTTCAGGATCTAGTTCTTTTAGTATTTGATGTACGTGGTCACCATCTACATTGCTTACAAAGTGCATTTTTAAATGGTTTTTGTAAAACTTTAAAGATTCTACAACCATTGCAGGTCCAAGATCTGAGCCACCAATACCAATATTTACAACATCTGTAAATGCTTTACCTGTGTACCCTTTGCTATTACCAGATATAATACTCTCTGTATAGTTTTTAATTTTTTCCTTAACCTCGTAAATTTCTGGTATTACATTTTTACCGTCTACTAAAACAGAGTCAGATTCTTTTGCGCGTAATGCAGTGTGTAAAACGGCTCTTCCTTCTGTTTGGTTTATTGGTTCTCCTTTAAAGTAGCTTTTAATAGCGTCTTTTAAGTTCACTTGGTCTGCTAATTCTAATAAGTGTTTAACAGTTTCATCTGTAACTCTGTTTTTAGAATAATCAAACAAGAAATCCTTGTCTTTAATGGTTAATTTGTTAGCACGATTTTCATCGTCCTTAAACAAATCTTTAACCTTAAGATTTTTAGTGTTATTGTAGTTTTCTTGTAATTTTTGCCAAGCGGCAGTTGTAGTAGGGTTGGTGTTCTGTAATGCCATTATTATGGATTAATTATGTTTTCTTCTTTATCTTCTTCTTGGGTAATTATTTTTTTAGGAAAAACAATTTTGTCTAACTGAGTCATTTTTGGCTTTATATGCGCCAAGTATCCTGTTTTTAAACTATCTGCAATAGCTTCTGCTGTTGGTAGTTTTTCTTTTAAAGGATCCACTTGTCTCCCGTTTTTCCAAAATCTATAACAAACGTGTGGGCCACCACTGTTACCTGTCATACCTACCCATCCAATTACATCACCTTGTAATACATAATCACCTTTTTTAACATTTTGGTTTTTCATATGTAGGTATTGAGTGCTATAGGTTCCGTTATGCTTAATTTTTACAAATTTTCCATTACCACCTCGTCTTGTAGACTCTACAACAGTACCGTTGGCTGTGGCAATAATAGGAGTTCCAATTGCAGCTGCATAATCTGTTCCTTTGTGTGGTCTAACTTTGTAGCCATAGTATTTAATTCTTCTAGTTAAGTTGTATCTAGAAGAAATTCTGTAGTTAAACTTAATAGGGGCTTTTAAAAATGCTCTTCTTAAGTTGTTTGCTTCATGATCATAATAATCTGCAATTTGCTTTAGAGAATCTGTTACATATTCAAAAGCGTAAAACGGTTTTCCGTTGTGCTCAAAATATGCAGCTTCTATAGGTTCTGCACCAGCATAGATAGTGTCGTTTATGTATCGTTCTTTATATATAACTTTAAATTTATCTCCCTTTTGTAGTCTAAAGAAATCTATAGACCAAGCATATATTTCTGATAAATTATTGGTTACATTATAATCTATACCTTGGGCTAAAATAGCCTCAGACAAAGAAGTACTAATTATGCCAGAGGCTTCACGCTCTACATAAGTAACTTTTTTCTTTTTTTTGTACACATTTACAGAATCTCGTAAATCTACTACGGTATAGTTTATACGATCGTTTTCATAAATAAAATATTGAGCAGTTTCTGTGGTGTCTTTAGATTTTAATATAACGTAAGGTTTACCAACTCTAATACGGCGTACATCAAAACTATCTTTATATTCTTCAGATATTTTAAAAATTTTAGGATAGTCTACCTTGTTATTGGTCATTAATTCACCAAAACTGTCTCCACTTCTAATTGTATCTTGTAAAACTGTAAAGTCATCTAAATTAAAACCATACTCCATAGCAACTACTGGTTTTTCTATGGTGATTACTTCCGGAAGATTATCATGGTCTTTAACCTTGCTGTCCTTGCAAGAAATAAATATAGATATTGTTAAAAGTGAAAGAAAGAATTTTTGCATTATTTAGATTTTTCGGGGTTAAAGATATGGTCTATCCACTCTTTTCCCCAATTATTTAACTCTTCTTTTGTATATAAATATGGAAAAAACACAACATTTTGAAAACTTGGTGGTAAATATTGTTTCCAATTAGTACCTCCTGTAGCATCAATTGCTTCTTTATCTTTGGCTAAATACCTGTAAGCAGAACCCATATGCATTAACGGCCAATTAACGTTTGCATTTATATCTAATGCTTTTAAAGCTTTAATTAATTCTGGGTTTTCTTGACTTTCTTTAGGAAGTGCAAGGTATTTATGATAAATAGTATTGTCTTTAACTTGATTTGCAATACGTATTAAGCGTGGTGTGTACCTGTACTCAAACTGTTTAAGAGTTAATGTTTTTTCGCCTGTATCTTTATCTGTAGCTCCGTTTTTCCAGTAAATTTCTTCGTATAATTCTTCAATACTGTTTTCTGATGAAAAATTTGCTCTTTTAGTTTTATGAACTAGATTTTCTAAAGGGGCAGAGTACAGCTCTATCATTCTGTATTGTGCAGATTGAAAACCACTTGCTGGCAATAAGGCCATCCTGTATTTTAAAAACTGTTCTCTATCCATACCATTTATCATAATGCTAAATGAAGATATAAGAACCTTGTAGTAACTGTTTATTCTATTGGCTTTTTCTATAAAGAAATCTACATTTTGAGATTTATCGTCTACAATTTGTTTTTGTTCATGTAAAATAAGCTTAAAGTACAACTCTGTAATTTGGTGGTACATTATAAAAATTTCCTCATCAGGAAAATGTGTTCTTGGTATTTGTAAGCTTAATAGCGTGTCTAGATGAATGTAATCCCAATATGTTAAATATTTCTCATAAAGTAAACCATCTAGGTAAGAACTTAGATCTTGTCCTGATCCTTTGTATTTTTCTTCTAATTTTAATATTTGAGACGCTATCTTTTCTTTATTGTCCATTAAGTGTTAATCCATTATTATTTTAAACTGATGCTTTAGTCCTGCATACCCATCTAGGTCTGCTTTAAGAGAGCCAACAGCTAAGTCTGCTTTTATTCTAATAGGAATTTTATTTTCGTCATTAGAAACCCAAAGCGATAAACTTTCTTGTTCTTTAAAAACACGTCCGGACTCTACATAGGGTCTAAATTTATGACATTCTACTTTACCGTATTTAGTTTTTAAAGTTTCTTTTCCTAAATATTTAAGCTTAAACTTAAAAATGCCATCATCGTCGTATAATAAATTAAGTGTAATGGTTTCATTTTTTACTAATTCATCTGCGTTATAATTGTTTCTTACATAATAAAATGCAGATATTAAATCTTGTATGTTATCTTCTATTTTAAAGTCTAACTTTCTGTTTTTTTTATGATCATTTAAAACAGCTTTTTTCTTTTTGTGATCAAAATCTATATCTAAATTTAATGTATAGCTTCCTTCGCTAACTTTTCTAACAAATTTATAGGGTTTGCCGTGATTTTTGTCAAAATAACTTTCGTAGGTGTCGTCTACTTTAAAAAAAACACGAGCCAAGCCAGTTGTTCTTCCTTTGCCTATTACGTGGTAAACTGGTATGCCGTTTACTTTATCGTTTTTTATTTGAAGTGTAGCGTAGCTAGCGTTAAAAATTCCATAATGAATTCTAAAGCGTAACCATTCTCCTGCTTTAAACGAGCTGTGCTTGTTTTGAGAATTAGCAGCAAATGTAGCTAGTAATAAGAATAATAAGTATACCTTTTTCATATCGTTGTTGTAAAATTACTAAAATTGAAAACACAATTAGATGTCTTTACAATTATTTAAACAACTTTTGTTCCAAAGTATTGTATAAAAAAAAGCCTAGTCTTAAAACTAGGCTTTTCCTAAATAACCAACCAAACTTTAAATTATGAAAAACCAATACTTAAAGTTAATAAGGGAACCACCCCTTATGCCGTCAAAAGTACTACATTAATTCAGAGTTATAATTGGTTTTAACTTACTTTAACTAAAGTGTTAACACTACTTTAGCTTTTAAATGCAAATATTACTGCATTCATAATAATATAGTGGTTTTGTTAAAGGGTTCCTCTAGATTCTTGCTCTCTTTCTATAGCTTCAAACAAGGCTTTAAAGTTTCCTTTGCCAAAAGATTTTGCTCCTTTTCTTTGTATAATTTCTATAAACATTGTTGGTCTGTCTAAAATAGGCTTTGTAAATATTTGTAATAGGTAGCCTTCTTCATCTTTATCTATTAAAATACCTAGTTCTTTTAATGGTGCTAAATCTTCATCAATTTCACCAACTCTATCTAAAACATCTTCGTAATAAGAGCTAGGAACAGTTAAAAATTCTACTCCACGATCTCTTAACGCAGTTACAGTTTCTATAATGTTATCTGTTGCTAAAGCCATATGTTGTACACCGGCTCCATTATAAAAATCTATATATTCTTCAATCTGAGATTTTTTTCTTCCTTCAGCAGGTTCGTTAATAGGAAATTTTATGCGCCCATTACCGTTACTCATCACTTTACTCATTAAAGCAGTGTATTCTGTAGAAATATCTTTATCATCAAAAGAAACTAATTGTGCAAAGCCCATTACCTTGGCATAAAACTCACACCACTTGTTCATCTCGTTCCAGCCAACATTACCTACCATATGGTCTATAAATTTTAAGCCTACATCTGTTGGTTTGTAATAAGGGTTCCAAGCTTTGTAACCTGGAAGAAAAACACCGTTGTAATTACTTCTTTCTACAAATACATGAACTGTTTCTCCGTATGTATGAATTCCAGAGAAAACAACCTCTCCGTCTTTATCTTCTTCTTTCTTAGGTTCAAAATAACTTTCTGCACCTCGGCTAGTAGTTTCTTTGTAACTTTTAGTTGCATCATCAACCCAAAGAGCAACAGTTTTTACACCGTCTCCGTGTGCATCAATATGTTTGTTTATGTCTCCTCCAGAATTTAAAGGTGAAGTTAATACCAATCTAATTTTACCTTGTTCTATTACATAGGACACACGATCTTTTAGTCCGGTTTCTAAGCCAGCGTATGCAAGTGGCTGAAAACCCCATGCAGACATATAATAATGAGCAGCTTGTTTTGCGTTACCTACATAAAGCTCCACATAATCAGTACCTAATAATGGTAAAAAATCTTCTGCTTCTAAGTTTTCTTTTGGTAATTTAAGTGATGTATTGTCTAATGTTGACATAATATTTTGTTTTAAAATTTATATAATTTTGATATGATAAAGTTCTTATTTCTGTTGTAGAGATAAGTTATTAAGTGAAAAACACTTGTTTCACCACATAGCCCGGAGGTGGGCGGTAATATCAATTCTAAATAATAACATAAAACAGTTTTGTTTTTACAAATATCGTAAAAATAGGTAAAGTTTGTGCCTTGTGATTGTTAATTGATGATTTAAAACCAATATCCAATGCTAAAAAACAATCTTCCTTTGTTTTTCTCTGGAGACCAGGAGTAAACAGCTTGTATTGGGCCTAAAAAAGATTCAAGACCGTAGCCAATTCCGTATCCCGTGTGCTCTGGTAGTTGAAACCATTCTGCTTTTCTGTAAATGTCATCATTTATGTTGGCAAAGTTTGCTGATAAAAGTAAATGATTTTTTGGGCTAAATTCATAATCTAGCTTTGTAAGCCCCTTTATATAACTGTTTCCGGTTAGGCTAATAAAATCATAGCCTAAAAAAGAAATATAGCCATCTCCTAAGTCGTTACCGTAACCGCCCATTATAAAATCTAATGACCTTACGTTGGAGTTACCTAGTTTAAAGCCTGCGCCGGCTTCTAGGTTTAAAGACAAATTGTGAGTTAACTCAAAAGCAGCACCCATAGTTCCTTGTGCTATAGAAAACTCTTTAAAGTTGTTGTTGTAGTCTGATGAAAACATATAAAAATGCAAATCACCATTAAAATAAAGACCTTTGCTAGGGAAGTATTTGTCGTTATATGTGTCTAGTTTTAATTTAGCAAACGTGCTAAAGTAATTGCTCTTTTCAAATATGGTTCTAGAGTCTTCATTATTATTTGCGTTGTCTTCTTGTAGTGTGCGAGTAGTGTATTTTAAAAACCGATGTTCTGCTCCTAAGCTAAATGCAAATTCTTCGTTCCAAACAGTTTGTATATATGCTTGGTTAGTAAGGTTTGTAGCGCTTATATTTATATTATTTATTCCTGTATCTGGCCCTGGGAAATTAGATTTAATAATGTCGTAATCTATTTCGTAATTATAGTCGTTATAGGTAGAGTTTAGTCCAAAACTCCAATAAAATCCTTTGTCAAGGTAATATTGCATTTTGTACCTAATATTGTCGCCCAGTATAAAATCAAAAGAGCCAACATCATCTTGTAAAAAAATATTCTTTTTTGTTAAGTTTATTATGGCTGCACTTTTATAAATATCGTCATAATGCGCGCCCATTTTAATAAACATCTTGTCTTTGTTTTCTTTTATTTTTAAAGTCAAAACAAGTTCATCTTCCTCGGAGTCTATAGAGGGTCTGGAGTCTAGTGTATAGCGTATTGTTTTAAAATTATTAGTAGCTGCAAGGTTGTTTATGCCTTGTTGTAGTTTTGCAAAGGGTACTGTTTTGTCTAAATCTAACCTTAGCTTACCTTTAATATACGCTCTGGTGTAGTCTTGGTGGCCAGAGATTATTAGCCTGTTAATAGTTATAGAGTCGTGTGGTTTTATGTTGTTGTGTTTTTTTGTGTCTATGCCACGTTGTAAAGCGATATTTTTTAATTGGTTGATTTTTGTTCTTGCAGCAGTCTCACCAGATTCTATAATTTCTTTGCCAAGAGCAAAATCTATAACCGAGTATTTCCCTATTTCTGGTTTTATAAGCACATCTGTTAGCTTGGCTTTAGCCTTCATGTCGTTAACAGTTCTGTAGTTGTTAATTTGTAGTAAAACCTCTGTGCCAGAGCCAAGGTTGTCTCTGCTAGACAAACTGTCTTGTACATCTATACCAATAATTATATCTGCACCTAATTTTTTTAGTTTGTTAATAGGGTAATTGTTTACTACACCGCCATCTATTAAAATTTTATCATTTATTTCGGCAGGTTCAAATAAAGACGGGAATGTGCCACTTGCCATAATGGCTTCGGGTAAATAACCTTTATTTAGTAAAATTTCTTGTCCGGTTTCTACATCTGTTGCAATGCAAAAAAAAGGAATTGGTAATTTACTAAAGTCATCTGTGTCTTTAACGTGGTACAGTAATTTAACCAGTAGGTTGTATATGTTTTGTCCGCTAGATATAGCAGACGGAAAGGAAACTTTAAATTTATTAAATGGCAAGCTTAGTGCGTACCGTTCTGCATCTTCCTTGTCATAAAAAGTTTTTGCTCCTCTTGGTAAGTTGTCCTGTATTAAAAGATTTACGTCTATACTATTAAAAATAGAGTCCAGTTCGTTAGCAGAATATCCAGAAGCGTATAAGGCGCCAATAATTGCTCCCATACTTGTGCCTCCAATATAGTCAATTTTAACACCAGCTTCTTCAATAACTTTTAATGCTCCAATATGTGCTAATCCTTTTGCGCCACCACCACTTAGCACTAGGCCAACTTTTACGCTGTCTTTTGCTACTTTATTTTGCGTAAAACCAATACCGCAAATTAAAAGTGTGATTATAGTAAGTACTAGTTTCTTCATTTTTTAATGAAAGGTGTTATATATTTTTTGAGCTTTAGACATACCTACAATTTCGGCAAGTTTTTCTATGCTAGCTTCTTTTATTCTTTTTACAGATTTAAATGACTTTAAAAGATCTGTTGCAGTTTTTTCTCCAACTCCATCTATACTTTCTAGTTCAGAGTTTATGGCTGCATTACTTCGTTTTGTTCTGTGAAAAGTAATTCCAAATCTATGCGCCTCATTACGTAGTTGTTGTACTATTTTAAGGCTTTCAGATTTTTTATCTAAATATAAGGGAATTGAATCTCCAGGGAAATAAATTTCTTCTAATCTTTTTGCAATACCAATAATAGCTATTTTTCCTCTTAACCCTAAAACATCTAAACTTTTAAGAGCAGAAGATAGTTGTCCTTTACCACCATCTATTACAATTAACTGTGGTAAGGATTGTTCTTCTTCTAGTAGTCTTTTGTAGCGCCTAAACACTACTTCTTCCATAGACGCAAAATCATCTGGGCCAACAACAGTTTTTATGTTGTAGTGTCTATATTCTTTTTTTGCTGGTTTTCCGTTTTTAAATACAACGCAAGCAGCAACTGGGTTGGTTCCTTGTATGTTAGAGTTATCAAAACACTCTATGTGTCTTGGTTCTTCAGATAAGCGTAAATCTTTTTTCATTTGCGCCATAATACGATTTGTATGGCGGTCTGGATCTGTAACTTTTATTTGTTTAAAACGATCCATTCTATAGTACTTAGCATTTCTTTCAGATAATTCTAAAATTCTTTTTTTGTCGCCAAGTTTAGGTATTGTTACCTTTAAGTTGCTATCTACTGTTACAGGAAAAGGCAGGTATATTTCTCTTGATAAAGATTTAAATCTTTGCCTAATTTCTATAATAGCTAATTGAAGCAGCTCTTCATCAGTCTCATTTAGTTTTTTCTTTAATTCTAGAGTGTGAGATCTAATAATTGCACCGTGTGATAGTTGTAAAAAATTTATGTACGCAAAAGTTTCATCAGAAATAATTGAAAAAACATCTACATTATTAATCTTAGGATTAACTATAGTTGTTTTAACTTGGTAATTCTCTAAAACTTCTATTTTTTCTTTAAAATCCTGTGCCTCTTCAAACCTCATTTCAGAGGCTAGTACTTTCATCTGATTTTTAAAATAGTGTAAAGACGATTTAAAATTGCCTTTTAAAATGTCTTTTATTTCTATAATTTGCCTTTGGTATTCCTCTGCAGATTGGTGACCTTCACAAG
>NZ_JBDVAA010000123.1:0-1496 GCF_039943695.1 Cellulophaga sp.
TTAGTAGGTTTAAGTAGGGTCTTTGTTGGAATATTATTTATCATAAGCGGATTAATAAAACTTAACGATCCGGTTGGTTTTTCGTTTAAATTAGAAGAATATTTTAGCGTTGGTGTATTAAATATGCCTTTTTTTGAACCTCACGCTTTATCAATCTCTATAGTAGTTGTAATTGTAGAAGTATTACTTGGTATTATGCTTTTGGTTGGTTACAGACCAAAGTTTACAGTATATAGCTTACTAGGGATGATTGTCTTTTTTACCTTTTTAACCTTCTATTCTTTCTATTTTAATAAAGTAACAGATTGTGGTTGCTTTGGAGATGCAATAAAACTTACTCCTTTTCAGTCTTTTATTAAAGACGTAATACTACTATTTTATATTCTACTTTTATTCTTTGGAATTAAACATATAAAGCCACTTTTTAATTTTAATGTCACAAGAGGTATTGTTTTGCTAGGCTTACTTGCCTGTGTGTTATTTGCTAACTACGTACTAGACCATTTGCCTGTTAAAGATTTTAGACCTTATAAAATTGGTGCTAATATAGTAGAAGGTATGTCTGTGCCAGAAGGTGCGCCAGAGCCAATTTTTGATTACGAATGGAAGTTTAATGTAAACGGCGAAGAAAAAATATACGTTACACAAGGAGATTACCCAACTGTAGATGGCGAGTATGTAAGTGTAGAAACTACAGAGGTACAAAAAGGGTACGAGCCACCTATACACGATTTTACAATTGAAAAAGATGGTGAAGATTTTGCATCTTCTTTATTGCAAGAAGATAAGTTGGTTATGGTAATTGCATATGATTTGGCAAAAAGTGATTATGATGCTTTTACGGCAATAAAAACAGTTACAGACAAAGCTATAGCTAAGGGATATAAAGTTATTGGGATGTCTGCTTCTAACAATGATTTATCTAGTCAAATTGTAAAAAAATACAATCTAGATTTTAGTTTTTATTTTACAGATGAAACTGCGTTAAAAACAGTAGTTCGTTCTAATCCGGCTGTTTTGGTATTAGAAAAAGGTACAATTAAACAAAAAGTACATTATAATGATGTAGATGATTTAAAGTTTTAAAATGATTTTTAAAAGTAGAAAAGATAATTTGTTCAATGGTGTTATGATAGTTGTAATACTATTATTATGCTCAGTTCTTTTCTTTAGTATTTTTGATGAAGTTAAAACTACAAACCATATTGTTAGTATAGTAGTCAACGCTTTGGTGCTGTGCTTGTTGTTATGGGTGTTTTATGGTACAAGCTACAAGCTTAATTCTACAACTTTAAGTTATAAAAGTGGTCCGTTTAAAGGTGATATTCTTATTAAAGATATACACCAAATTATAAAAGGTAAAACACTATGGGTTGGTCTTAAGCCAGCTACAGCAAGTAAAGGCTTAATTATAAAATATAATAAGTTTAATGAGGTTTACATAAGCCCAAAAACAAACAATAGCTTTATCAAAGAAATTTTAAAGCATAATAGTT
>NZ_JBDVAA010000124.1:0-20482 GCF_039943695.1 Cellulophaga sp.
GCATGTTAAAAAGTAATATTGATAAGGCTACAGGTTTTGAAAAAAGATTTGAAAATATAAATACGGTTGTTTTTAAAAACTCTACAAACGCATCAAAATCCGTAGCAAATGAAATTGCAAATTTAATTAGAGAAAAACAAAAAGAGAATAAAAGGTGCGTATTAGGTTTAGCTACAGGCTCTACGCCTAAAGGTTTATATGCAGAATTAGTGAGGCTACATAAAGAAGAAGGGCTAAGTTTTAACAACGTAGTTACATTTAATTTAGATGAGTATTACCCTATGGAGCCAGACTCTATACACAGCTATGTTAGGTTTATGAAAGAACTACTTTTAGACCAAGTAGATATTTTACCAGAAAATTATAATATTCCTAATGGTACTTTAACCAAAACAAACATCTCTAAATACTGTAGTGATTATGAATCTAAAATTGAAGCAGCTGGTGGTTTAGATCTACAAATTTTGGGTATAGGAGGTAATGGTCATATAGGTTTTAATGAGTCTGGATCTTTACAAAACTCTAAAACAAGATTAGTAGCATTAGACCATATTACTAGAGTTGCAGCAAGCAAAGATTTTGGAGGTTTAAGTAATACACCAAGAACAGCAATAACATTAGGAGTAAAAAAAATAATGGAAGCCAAAAGAGTAATTCTAATGGCTTGGGGAGAGAGTAAGTCTAATATTATAGCCCAGTCTGTAGAAGGAGAAGTAACAAATAAAGTACCAGCGTCTTTTTTGCAAGAACATAACAATGCTGTATTTGTTTTAGATAAAGAAGCGGCTTCTAAACTAACAAGAGTAGATACTCCTTGGTTGGTAGAAAAAGTAGAGTGGACAGATAAGTTGATTAAAAAATCGGTATTAAGCTTGGCTCTTCATTTAAATAAGCCAATTTTAATGCTTACAGATGCGGATTATATAGAAAATGGTATGAGCGATTTGTTGGCAGATTCTGGTCCGGCTTACGACATCAATATAAAAATATTTAACAAGCTGCAGAATACAATTACGGGTTGGCCAGGCGGTAAACCTAACGCAGATGACAGCAACAGGCCAGAACGTGCTACACCAGAAAAAAAACGAGTACTAATTTTTAGTCCACACCCAGATGATGATATTATTAGTATGGGTGGTACTTTTAAACGATTGGTAGAACAAGGTCATGAAGTACACGTAGCATATCAAACCTCTGGTAATATAGCAGTAGCAGATGATGAGGCTTTGCGTTTTGCTAGTTTTGTGTGCGATTATAACGAGAAATTTTCTGTTGAAGACAAAAAGGCAGAAGAGATTTTTGCTAAAGCGGCTAAATTTTTAGCCAATAAAAAAGCTAGTGAAGTAGATATAGAAGAGGTACGTTATATAAAAGGATTAATAAGAAAAGGAGAGGCAAGAGCTACAAGCTATTTTGTAGGTTTAAATGATGATCAAATTCATTTTATGAATCTTCCTTTTTATGAAACAGGCACAATAGAAAAGAATCCTTTAGGAGAAGCAGATATTAAGTTTACTATAGACCTTATAGATCAAATAAAGCCACATCAAATTTATGCAGCAGGAGATTTAGCAGATCCACACGGCACACACAAAGTATGTTTAGATGCTATTTTTGAAGCAGTAAAAAGATTAAAGTCAGAACCATATATGAACAATTGTTGGGTTTGGTTATACAGGGGAGCTTGGCAAGAGTGGGGAATAGATGAAATAGAAATGGCTGTGCCAATGGGACCAGACCAGGTATTAGAAAAAAGACGCGGTATTTTTAAACATCAGTCTCAAAAAGATGGTGTAGTTTTTCAGGGCGCAGATAGCAGAGAGTTTTGGCAAAGAGCAGAAGATCGTAATAAAGAAACTGCATCTATTTATGATCAGTTGGGATTATCTTATTATGCAGCAATGGAAGCATTTGTAAAATGGGAATTTTAGCTTTAACCATTTATATTATTAGTCAATACAATTAAGATTCTAATATAATAGCCTGTTCTTTTTGTTTAGTATATATGCACTATAACTTTTAACAAGGTTTTTATTATTTTTTTTAGTGTTTAATACTAGTTTAAAATAAGTTTATACTGTATATTTTTATGTTAACATATGTACATTTTTTTATTACATTGCTTATAGTTTTAAGTTTTTATGTGTTCGAACACATTTTTTGTGTTTTTGCCTTGTTTTTCAAATTAATTGACATATATTAGCTACATAAATTAATGAAATATAAAATATTACATCTTATAGTAAGTGTAGTTTTAATAAGATAAGAAATAGAGTAATTACATTAATTTACTAAATAACAAAACCACTCGATATGAAAAAACTTAAAATGCTGCCAAGCATAAAGAGTTATGATTTAAAGTTTAATCTGGCTCTATTATTAGTAATATTCTCATTCTTAGAGATTAGTGCAAAGTCATTTGATAATAAAATTTCTGTTGCTCTAAAGACAGAAAAAAATCATATGCAGCAGAGCATTGTAACAGGTAAAGTTACTAATGAAGCTGGTGAAATTTTACCCGGTGCATCTATTCAGGTTAAAGGTACTTCTATTGGGGTAGAAACAGATTTTGATGGTATTTATGCAATAAATATTCCAGAGAACGGTACAGCAACATTAATTTTTACCTATTTAGGATATGTAAGTAAAGAGGTGTTAGTGGCAGATCAAACTGTAATTAATGTAAAATTAGCACAAAATAATACTAGCTTAGAGGAAGTAATAGTTGTTGGTTATGGTAGCCAAAGAAAAAAAGACTTGGTAGGTGCTATATCTCAGGTAAAAGGAGATGATTTAGTCTTGTCTTCTACACCTTCAATAGCACATGCGCTACAGGGAAAAGCAGCCGGGTTACAAATTATTCAAAATAGTGCACAACCAGGTGGTGGTTTAGATATTAGAATTCGTGGGGCAGCATCAATAAATGCTAGTAATGAACCTTTAATTGTTGTAGATGGTTTTCCAATATCTCAATTAACAGAGCCAGGAGATGGTAACAGGTATAGTGGTGGTACACAAGGTATTTTAAATTCATTTAATCCTAATGATATAGAGTCTATAGAGGTTTTAAAAGATGCAAGTTCAACAGCTATATACGGAGCCAGGGCAGCAAACGGAGTTGTGATTATTACAACAAAAAAAGGAAAAGCTGGTAAAGTGCAAGTAGATTATTCCACATCATACTCTTACCAAGCTTATGAAAATAATTATGATGTTTTAAATGCGCCTGAGTATATGCAGTTAAGAAATGAAGCTGTTTATGAAAATTGGGCTTTTTTAAATAGAGTAGCTCCATATAGCAACAGAACATTACAGGATGCTATTGCAAATCCTGTAAATGGTATTCCGTTTACAAGGGTTTATTCAGACGATCAAATAAATAATGCAAGTAAAGGAACAGATTGGTTTGATATAGTTACTAGAGATGGCGGCATACAACAACATAATATTTCATTAAAAGGAGGTACAGAGTCTACTAAATATTATTTGTCTGGTAATTTATTTGAGCATAAAGGAGTTTTAAAAAGTTCTGAGTTTGAAAGAGCTTCTTTACGTTTTAATTTAAATCAAAAATTTAATGATAAAATTAGTATTGGTCTAAGCTTTACAAAGAGTACAATAAATAATCAAAATACACAATTAGGTGGGCAAGCTTTTGAAAACTCAGGAATAATAAGATCTGCTTTACAATATAGTCCGTTAATAGACGAGGTAGATAGTTTTGGTAATTATCCAACTAATCCAGATTATGCTATAATTCCTAACCCAGCATCTCTACTTACTATATCTGATGAGGCAAGAACAGATAGGACATTAGCAAATGTGTATTTAGAAGTAAAACCATTAAAGGGTTTAACTTTAAGAACTCAAGCAGGTATAGACCAGGGTTTAAGTGTAAGAAACACTTATTTACCAAGAACTACGTTATGGGGAGAAAATGAAAACGGAAGAGCTTCAATAGCTAGTGAACAAAAAAATGATAAACTTTTAGACATTACCTTAAATTATAAAGCTAATATTTTAGAAGATCATAGTTTAAACTTGTTGGCTGGTTACTCTCATCAAAATTTTGAGTCTAGTGGAAATTCGTTAGCTAATAATGATTTTATTACAGATGCTTTTTTATGGAATAATATGAATGCAGGAGCAGGAGTGCCAGATGTAAGTTCCTCTAAATCTACTAGTAAAATAGTATCTTATTTTGGTAGGTTAAATTACATATATAAAGATCGTTACATTTTAACATCTACAATACGTAGAGATGGTTCCAGTAATTTTTCAGAAAATAACAAATTTGCAATCTTTCCTTCTATGGCAATAGGGTGGAATATAGCAGAAGAACCATTTATGAAAAGTTTAAAGGGTAAAGTATCACAGCTTAAATTAAGGTATGGTTATGGGCAAACAGGTAATGCAGATATAGGCGGTAATGCATTTGCTTCATATTTTGCAAAACCAGCTTATTTAAATCCTGATGAATCTGTACTAGTTGGTGTTTTTGCATCAAGGTTAGCAAATCCAAGCTTAAAATGGGAAACAACAACAGAAAAAAACTTAGGATTAGACTTTGGTTTCTTTAAAAATAGAGTTTCCGGATCTGTAGAGCTTTTTGATAAAGAAATTTCAGACCTTTTAAGTTTAAACCCAATTAACTCATACAACGAGATAAATCAAGTTTGGGCAAATATTGGAAAAACCCAAAGTAGAGGTATAGAGTTTACTTTAAATACAGTAAATATTCAAACTAAAAATTTTACTTGGAAAAGTACATTCACTTATTCAACCTTTGATGATAGGTGGCTAGAAAGGGCTCCAGATTGGAAACCAGCAGTTTATGAAAATGTAGATGATCCTATACGTGCGCAGTTTAGTTATTTATCTGACGGAATAATGCAAGCAGGTGAAGTAGTAACTGCACAACCAGATTTATTTCCTGGTCAAATAAAATTAAAAGATGTAAACGGTTATTTAAGGGATGGATCTGGAAACCCTATTGTTGATGAAAATGGTATTTTTCAAAGAACAGGAGAAGCAGACGGAAAAATTGATGAAGCAGATATTGTATTACTTGGTTCTTCAGACCCAGATTTTATTGCAGGTTTTAGTAATATGATTACTTACAAAAACTTTCAATTAAACTTTCATTTTAATGCAATGTTTGGTAGAGAAATTATAGATGCAACAGATTTTACTTACGGGGTATCTACAGACGGTGTAGCAAAAAATGGTGCAAATGCATTAAGAAATATATTGAATAGATGGACACCAGAAAACCCATCTACGACAAGGCCAGGATCTAATTTTGGTTATTCATTATATGACTCTGGTGATTTCTTTTTACAAGATGCCTGGTTTATACGTTTAAGTAATATTTCATTATCATATCAATTTCCTAAAAATTGTTTTGGTAAACATTTGTCTAGTGCAGCATTACGTGTAGGCGGACAAAATATTTTTGTTATTACACCTTATAAGGGAGTAGATCCAGAAACAAATGGTTATGATCCTGATGTTAGTGGAGATACATCAAATTTAGTAGCATCTTACCCTAATGTTAGAACTTTTACTGTTGGTCTAGACTTAAAATTTTAAAAAAATGATTATGAAAAAAATTAAACTAATATTATTAGGCACTTGTTTAACTTTATTATTTGCATGTAATCCAGAATTAGAGTCAGTAAATTATGATGAAATTAATCCTGATATTTTTCCTACCTCAGAGGCTGATATCCAATCATTGGTTTATGCAGCTTATTACCCTTTAAGAGGAGCTTATTCTGATGGTATCCATTCCACATCTGAAAAAGGTACTATGTTTGTTTTAGATGCAACTACTGAAATTCTTCAAGGTGATTTTGGAGTTCAACAACTAGCTACACTACATAGTTATACTGCGCAAAATAGTGGAGGCATAACCCGTTTTTATGATGATTTTTATAATAAAATAAGTAGCATGACATTGAGTATTGATAGAATTCAAAACTCTTCTGTTAATGAAAATTTAAAAATATCTGGAATAGCAGAGATAAAATGTGCAAGAGCACTGTTGTGTTATGAACTTTTTGACATGTATGGACCAATAGTAGTAGCACCATTAGAGGTATTAAAAAATCCTTTAAGTGAAGAACCTTTAGCTAGGTTAAGTAATGATGAAATGGTCCGTTTTATTGAAAAAGATTTGTTAGATGCAGCTTCAGACTTGTTACCTCCATCAGAAGCTAAATACGGGAGATTTAGTCAGGGTATGGCTCGTATGTTATTAATTAGGCTGTATTTGCATGAAAAAAGATGGGCAGACGTAGAAAAACAGGCTAATTTAATAATGGCTATGAACCATTATGAGTTAGAGGATGATTATTTGAGCATGTTTGATGTGCAAGCACCTGTAGATAGTAACGAAATTATTTGGGCTATACCTGCAGATTATGCCGGTACCAGCGAAAATCAATGGCAGTTAATGGTGTTACCATCAAACTACCCAGGAAGAGCAGGTTGGGGAACAATACAAAGCTCTTGGAAATTTTATGATTCTTTTGAAGAGCAAGATATAAGAAAAACAAATCTTATAGCAGAGTATGTGGGTACAGATGGTGTTACCTATAATAGAAGTAACCCTGGTACTATTATGCAATACGGACCTATACCATTAAAAATTTCAGAAGATGCAGCCAGAAGTACAGCAATAACAACGGTAGATATTGTAATGTATAGGTATGCAGATGTTTTATTGTCTAAGGCAGAAGCTTTGGCCAATAAAAATAACACTCCTAGCCAACAGGCTATAGATTTAGTTAATATGGTTAGAAATAGAGCAGGTTTAGATGCAATTTTACTAGCAGATTATGCAGACATAGATACATTTAATAAAATGATTTTATTAGAAAGGTCTCATGAATATTGGTGTGAAAATGGCCAATACAGAGCAGATTTAATTAGACACGGTAAATACAGTGATTATAATATAGATTTAAATGGTGTTTCTAGTCAAACAGCTCCACATAAAGCTCTCTTTCCTTTTTCTCTAGATAAGGTAAGTGAGGGTAAAGGTGCTTTTTTACAAAACCCAGGTTACAATTAGTTCAGTTAGTTTAGTAGGTGAGGGTTGTTTATTTTGTATATAAATAGGCAATCCTTATATCTAAATTAATTACACTTTAATACAACAACTAATTACACAGAATAATTAAGAAAATATAATGGACTCCAGACGAAATTTTATAAAAAAAAGTACAATTCTAGGAACAGGAATATCTCTTTTACCAGGATTGACTTTTGGAATTAATAATAGTAATAATAATAAACATCATAACCTTAAAATAGGTATGATAGGCGTAGGCTTACGCGGCACTAACCATTTAGATAACCTTTTGTTAAGGGACGATATTACAATAACTGCAATATGTGATATTGACCCTAAAAGAATTGATATTGCAGTAAATAAAATTACAAGTAAAGGGCAAAAAAAGCCCTTAACGTTTGGTAAAGATGATTATGATTATAGAAACCTTTTAGATTTAAACAATGTAGATGCTGTAATTATTTCTACTCCGTGGTTGTGGCATACGCTTATGGCAAAAGATACAATGAGAGCTGGTAAATATACCGGTTTAGAGGTGTCTGCAGCCAACACAATGGAAGAATGTTGGGATCTTGTTAATACACATGAAGAAACCGGAACACATTTAATGATTTTAGAAAATGTTAATTACAGAAGAGACGTTATGGCTGTACTTAATATGGTAAAGCAAAACGTTTTTGGAGAACTATTACATTTTAGATGTGGTTATCAGCATGACTTAAGACATGTAAAATTTAATGATGGTAAAACACCCTACGGTAAAGGTGTAGAGTTTGGAGAAAAAGGAATATCAGAATCTGCATGGAGAACACAACACTCCTTATTAAGAAATGCAGATATTTACCCTACTCATGGTATTGGACCTGTGGCTGCAATGTGTGATATTAATAGAGGTAACAGGTTTATGACACTAACATCTACGGCTACTAAAGCAGTAGGGCTTCATAATTACATAGTAGAGAACGGAGGAAAACATCATCCAAATGCAAAATTAAATTTTAAACTGGGAGACGTAATAACATCTACCATAGAAACATCTAATGGAGAAAGTATAATTGTTACTCATGATACCAATTCACCAAGACCTTATTCCTTAGGTTTTAGAGTTCAGGGTGCAAATGGTTTATGGGAAGTAGATGGTAATAGAATTCATATAGATAAAATAACAGAGCCTCATAAATGGGATAAAGCAGATGAGTGGTTAAAAAAATATGACCACCCATTATGGAAAAAGTTTGGCGATTTAGCTAATGGATCTGGACATGGAGGTATGGACTTTTTTGTAATTCATGCTTTTGTAGAAGCTGCTAAAAAAAATATAGCACCACCAATGGATGCTTATGATGCAGCTGCCTGGAGCGCCATAACACCTTTGTCAGAAGCATCTATAGAAAACAATGGTGAACCTCAAGATTTCCCTGACTTTACAAGAGGTAATTGGGTTAAAAGAAAACCATATAACTGGATAAAAAATACGTACTAATACCCTTTTAACTATTATAAAAAATAAAATGATGAAAAATAGAATTTTAGCGTTAACACTATTAATTATGGTTATTAGCTGTAGTAGTAGTTCTTCTGGTGATGATGAGGTAATTGCAGATGACACGTTAAGTGAAATAAAATATACAGAATCTTTAGAAGTAATTTCTAATCCAGAACGTGGATTTATGCATAGCTGGAGTGTTCTCTCTGAAGGAGATCCGTTAAGCTTAGTGACATTAAACAGTTTAAAAAATGAAAATGTAACTATTATTTTACGACTATACTATTTAGATGCTTTTAAAAATTCAGATTTAAGTGAAGTTCAGTTAAACCTGATTAAAACAGATTTTGAAAGGTTAAGGGAAGCAGGAATTAAATGTGTTTTGCGTTTTGCATATAATAGTAATTCTGATGAAACTGATGCTCCATTAAACATAATAGAAAACCACTTAGATCAGCTTAAACCAATAGTGTCAGATAATGCAGATGTAATAGCTTTTGTACAAGCTGGTTTTATTGGCTCATGGGGAGAATGGGCTTTTTCAACAAATAACTTAACAACAACAGAAAGTAGAAAAGCCGTTGTAAACAAGCTGTTAGATGTATTTCCTAAAGAAGTAAAAATACAATTAAGAACACCAAAATATAAGCAAGAAGTTTTTGATTATACCAATGCTATAGATGAAACCGTTGGGTACGGTACAACAGACATAGCCCGTGTGGGTTTTCATAACGATTGTTTTTTAGCTAGTGTAGATGATTATGGTACTTACCAGAATGTAACTATTGAAAAAAGTTATATTAGTGATGAAGCAAGTTTTGTGCCTACTGGCGGAGAAACTTGTCCGCCTAGCGGAATACCAACAGCTAGTTGTGCTACAGCAGAGGAGGAAATGACTTTGTTAAAATGGACATATTTAAACTTAGATTGGTATGGTCCAGTGCTTAATGTCTGGAGAAATAATAGCTGCTTTGTAGATTTTCAAAAAAAGTTAGGATACAGACTTGTTTTAAAATCTGCAGAATTACAAAAAGAAGTAACTGCTAGCAGTAATTTTAATTTAAATGCAGTGATAAGTAATGTTGGGTATGCTCCAGTTTATAATCAGAAAAATACTTTTTTAGTACTTAAAGCTACAGATGGAACCTTGTATAAAAAGGCATTAAATTTTGATGTTAGAAAAGTGTTACCTAATGTAGATTTACAATTAAATGAGTCTGTTGCATTAACAGGAATTCCTGCAGGAAAATATGACTTGTTTTTAAAAATTGAAGACCAAAGCAGTAAATTGGCAGACAGGCCAGAATATGCAATACAACTAGCAAATAGTGATACTTGGAACGCATTAGAAGGTTTAAATAAGCTTTCTCACACACTAACCATTAACTAAAATCAAAATTTAATCTTTAACTATAATGATTATGAAAAAAATAATTTTCTTACTAAGCACCTTTTCTGTTTTTCTCATTTTGAGCTGCGGATCAGATGACACTGACACTAATTCTGATAATGGTAATGTTGTTGCAGATTTTTCATTTTCTAATGATGATAATTTATTTTCATTTACAAACCTTTCTGAAGGTGCAACTACCTATAGATGGGATTTTGGAGATCTAAGTTTTTACTGTGACAAGGAGAACCCTACTTATAGGTATGTTAATATAGGAGGGGAGATAAAGGTAACATTAACCGCAATTAATGATTTAGGACAAGAGGCTGCTGTAACAAAAATAATTACAGCTCCAGAAGTTCTTGATGTAGATATAGCAATTGATGGTGATTTTACAGATTGGGAATCTATAGAATATTTATATCAAGAACCAACAGCAGCATCCATGCAAAAAATAAAAGTATGGGGAAAAGGAGATAACGTAAATGTTTACTTAGAAGGCAATTCTACTATGCAAATGGAGCTAGTTAATATATTTATAAGTACAGACGGAGACGCATCTAGCGGTTTTTTAAGCTGGCAGTGGCCAGAAGGCTCTGGAGCAGAACTATTGTTTGAAGGTCCTTTGCTTAGTAATTCTTGGGGGTCTTTTTTTCAACATACAGATCCTAATGGAGGTTGGGGTTGGTCTGCTTTAGCTGGTTCTGGAGAAAACCTTACTTCATCTGGTGTTATTAGTGTAGATAATGATACAAACGCTATAGAATTTAGTATTCCAAAAACTCAGTTTGGCTCTATAGGTAGTACCATAAGCTTTGCTTTTACAGAGTTAACTATTGGTTGGGCTGCCGTTGGTACTTTTCCTAACGTAACAGGCACTAGTAAATTTGTTAGTTATGAGGTTCCTATTGAGTCTACAGGACTTTGTGAGTAAAAATAATACAAACTAATATTTTCCCCATAAAAAATAAAAGGCTAGTCTAAAATTTATCAATTTTTAAAATATTTAGACAGCTTTATTACACATAAGTTTAATAATTTTTTAGGTGGATAATTTAAATAAACAAAATAAGAGGTTATTATCAATAGATGCGTTAAGAGGTTTTGATATGCTTATGATTATTTTTGCAGATCACTTTTTTGAAAACTTACATAACGCTTCGCAAACTAATTTTTCTGGTTTTTTAGCTACTCAATTTAAGCATCCAAAGTGGTTTGGGTTTCATTTTTATGACATTATTATGCCTTTATTCCTATTTTTAGTAGGAGTGGTAATTCCTTTTTCTTTAGAAAAACGAAAAAAAGAAATTGATAATAAATTAAAGCTTTACCCGCACATAATTAAACGCTTTTTTATTTTATTTATACTAGGTTGGGTTGTACAGGGAAATTTACTACACTTTAGTATTAATGAGTTTAAAATTTTTAGTAATACATTACAAGCCATTGCAGTTGGCTATTTATTTGCTTGTATATTTTATATTCATTTAAGTAAAATAAATAGATATATAGCTTTTGCAACGTTTCTCATTATATATATATTGTTGCTAGAGCTTGCACCTGTACCAGGTATAGGGATTAGTGAGTTATTACCAGATAAAAATATTGCTATTTATGTAGACAATATAGTTTTTGGTAGGTTTGATGATGGTTACCAGTACACTTGGCTGTTAAGTAGTTTAGGGTTTACAGCAACTACACTTTCGGGTTTATTTATAGGAGAAATACTAAAATCAAACTTATCTCCCAAAAAAACAGCATTACATATTTTTTTATTAGGGTTAGCATTTATTACAATAGGTTTGTTTTTAAATATATTTCATCCTAGTGTTAAAAAGTTGTGGAACAGTACATTTGTTTTATTATCATCTGGGTTATGTATGCTTTTGTACAATATATTTTATTTAGTTATAGATGTAAAAGGTATTGTAAAGTGGAGTCTTCCTTTAAAAATTATAGGAGTTAATGCAATTACAGCTTATGTTCTGTCTCACGTATTAAATTTTCCAAAAATTTCAGAAGATATTTTATTTGGTCTAGAACAGTTTTTTGGAGCATATTACAATGCATTAACATCATTTGGAGGGTTTTGTATTATGTATCTTTTATTATGGTATATGTATAAAAATAAAACTTATATAAAAATATAATTTTTAACAAATTGTAGCTTGTTATGTATTATAATTTGCCAGACTAGGTTTAACTATTAATTTTATTTTAATCATATTTTTTATTTACTATCCAAACATATAATTCTATTTTTCCTAATGTTTTTAGTACTTAAGAACCTAATCTTGTAAGATTTTTAGTCTGTTAATATTGTTTTTTTAAATCAAAATTTATAATAATATTAATATTTTTTTAAAAAATGTTATCGAGAACACTAATAATTTTTATATATTTGCTTCAAAATGTGCTCGAACACATTTTTAAATTGAAACTGATAATTAGATTTTTAACAAATAGAATGCACTTAAAAATAGATAACCACAATTATAAAAAATAACTAAAAACTACTATTACTACTATGAAAACAATTTTGAACTACTTAAAAACAGTTTTAACCAAAAAAGAGCCCAGTCTAAATTATAGACTTAGAAGCTTAATTTTGTTTACATTTCTTTTATGTATTACACAAATAGAAACAAGTGTAGCGCAAACAAGACCAACAACCTTGTATGTAGATGCAAGTTATACAGGAACCACTGCATCAAATGGTTCAGAAACGTATCCATTTAAAACAATTAGAGCTGCGTTAGACTACAGAGGTAATGTGTTAGGTATTGCTAATATGGTTTCTGATGAGCAAATTATAGTTAAGCCTGGTACGTATTACCCAACAGAAGCTACAAGAATATTTATAACATCTGCCAATGGTGGTAATGATAATAACTGGTTTACATTACAAGCCCAAGGAGAGGTAATTATAAATGGTAGAGACCTTTACAGTGTTAAGTTTGCTTCATTAATAGCAGTAACATCCGGAGCTAAAAGTGTAAGAATACAGGGGTTTAAACTAGAAAATATGCGCTGTAATGATAGTTTAAAAACTATAAAAAATGATACAATTATAAAGGATTCTAAGTTTGGTATACAGTTGGCAAATACATCTGAAAAAATAGAAATAGTAGGTAATGAAATTTATGATTTTTCATGGACTCCAAATGTAGATCCTTTAATTAATAGAGTAAATTTTAATGAATCAGAAAAAGCAATATTAAAATCTGCAACTGGAAGTGATAATTGTGGGCCAATTAATGTAACCGGTACAAGTACTACTGCTATTAAGAATGTGGTTATAAAAAACAATTATATACACCATGTTATACCAGGTTGGACAGAGGGTATACAGGTTAATGGTAATGTTGATGGGTTTAAAATAATAAACAATACAATTACAGAAGTACAAAATATAGGAATTGTTGCGGCTGGTAGGTACAAATGGGTTATGAATATTACTGGGGCTACTTTACTAGAAAAGTACAATTATGCACGTAATGGTCTTATAAAAAATAACAAAGTAACTAGCTGTAGGTCTCCTATTGCCACTGCTGCTGGTATTTATTGTGATGGTTCTAAATACGTTACAATAGAAAATAATATAGTTTCAGATGGGCAAGTTGGTTTTTCTATTGGGAATGAGACTAAAAATACCAACTCTGGTGGCCATACGCTTAAAAATAATATTGCTTATGATAACTCTTACGTAGGTTTTATATTGGGAGTGCCAGAAGGTAAGGAAGAAGCTTATGTAGACAGTATAAAAGTAATAGGAAATACTTCTTATAGAAATGGTAGTACTAATGATACATACCTTGATGTATTAACAGGAGCTGAATTAATTATAGCTAGAAATGTAAGAAACTTAACTGTTAAAAATAACATTTTTTATGCTGTTGATCATAAAAGTTTAGTAGTAGTAGCAAAACCTTCAGATGCTAATGTACCATATTTAAGTACTATAGATTTTGACTATAATATTTATTACACAGATACAGAAGGTACTCATAATGGTTACTTTGACTGGTCTAATGCTGGTGGTGATGGATATGGAAATTTTGCTTATTACCAACAACAAAAACCAAATTTAGACCAAAACTCACAGTTTGTAGATCCTAAATTTGTGAATACTACAAGTCCAAATGTAGACTTTAACTTGTTACCTACATCTGGAGCTATAGATGCTGGAGACCCTTTATATACAGTAGCTGAAGATGAAGTAGACTATTTGGGTAATGAAAGAATATTTAATGATATAGTAGATGCCGGCGCTATAGAATACGGAGCTAGTATTGGAGACCAATCTGCAGCGATAGATGGTGTAAATAGTGCTAGTGAAAACTACATAGCATTACAAACTGGCGTAAACCAAGGAGTATGGTCTAGTATATATGCTTATGATGATGAAAACTTTGTGTACGTATATGCAGAGTACTCAGGTAGTTTACCAGAATATTCAATTTTTGTAAATACAAATTCTAGTACTGGTTTTAAAGAAACTTGGGTAGAAAAAACAAATTACTATGTAGACGGAAGCTTAAACCTTTTAAACACTTACAATGAAAACGGTAACGCAGCTTGGCCTTTTGCAGCAGATAATAGTGTTATGAATGTTAGATGTGTTAAAACAGCAACAACTATAGAAGGGCGTATACCTAAATATGCATTAGGCATTGGTAATACCGGTACCATAGGTTTAGGTATTATAGGTTATACTAATAATTGGCCAACATCTGTAGGGTCTATTCCTTTACAAAATAACGGAATGGTGTATTTAACTTTAAACGGAGGATCTGGTGCAGGAACTTTAGCTGTAGATGGTTATAAAAGCCCAGTAGAGGATTATCAACCATTAATTACAGGTGTTACTGGCAGTTCTTTTAGTAGTATTTACGGTTATGCAGATGATAATTATATTTATTTATACGCAGATATTGATGCACAAGAGCTAGATGAGTACAACGTTTTTATAAATACTAACGGAGCAACTGGTCACCCTTATATGTGGACAGATAAAACCGATTATTTTATAGATGCAAATTACAATGTATTGCACCAATACAATGGTGCAAGTACAGGGTGGCCTTTTAGCAATGTAATTAACTCAGAGGGTATAGAGTTTGTAATGACCCCAACAAGTATAGAAGGTAAAATACTTAAGTCTCAGTTAGGTTTAGGAAACTCTGGTACTATAGGTATAGGTTTAGAAGGGCATACTAAAAATTGGGGTAATAGTTTAGGTGCTGTACCTACAAATGGTAACAGTATGGTTTACTTATCATTAGGTGCTTCTACAGCTAACAAAGCTGCTACGGCTAGTAAAGTTATTACAGTAAGCAAAGTAAAAGAAGAAGTAGATGTTACTAACTTAGACTTAATAGTTTATCCCAACCCTGCAATAAATGAAATTTCTATTAATTACTCAGTAGAAATTGCAGGAGAAGTATCTGTACAACTAGTAGGTATGGATGGAGCTGTATATTTTTCAAAAAATACATATGTAAAAACTGGTAACCATACAGAGGTTGTTCCTGTAGAAAGTTTATTAAGAGGTATGGTAATACTAAAAGTTAAAACACCACACAATACAACCACAAAAAAAATTATTCTAAAATAAATTAATACACGGGCTTGTATTGCAAAAATAATACAAGCTCTTTTCTAATTAAAATTTAAAAATTATGAAGAAAATATTGCTTGTAGGATTAATTGCTGCGCTATTTAATATTGTTTGTTTAATAAGACTATTGTTGCTACCATAGTCTAACAATAAAACGCTAATTACAATAATTAGTTGTTTGTAGAGTATTTCTTATTAAAGATCTAGTAAAAGGAAATTACACGTAAGTATTTTTCTTAAAGTTAACTAAGCCAAATAACCATATAGAGTAACCAAAAAAATAATGGAGCTTATAAAAAAACATAAAAGAGCTCTTTTTAACTTTAAATTGAAAATAAAAATTATGAAAAAATTATTATTTGTAGTGTTAATTGCTAGTGCTTTTGCCGTTAGTTGTGATGGTAAGTATGACGAATTTTTTGATGATATTGAAGAAAACGTAGACGAAGAAGTAATTGATGTCACCGTAGATAATTTAGGTGGTGTAGATGAAATTACTAAAGTGCAACCAATGACAGGAATAGTACTTTGGGATGATAATAATAACAATAACAAAGGGGTAAATAGCTTAGAATATTCATATATGAATTATGATGATATTGTATCTCAAAAAGGAGTTTATGATTGGACAGCTGTTGAAAATAAATTAAATGATATAGCATCTAGAAATCATCAAGCAATTTTAAGATTTAGAATTACATATCCAGGTTTTAAGACAACTGTACCACAGTATATTAAAAATAGTAATGGATATATAGAAAAAAAGGCTAAAGCAGAAGGTGAGGATACTTGGTACCCAGACTGGAGAAGCCAAGAGTTAAAAGATTTTATTTTAGAGTTTTATGAAAAATTTGCATTGGAGTATGATGAAGATAACAGATTGGCATTTATACAAGTAGGATTTGGACACTATGCAGAATATCATAATTATAACGGTCTTTTTATAGAGGATAGAACTTTTCCTAGCAAATCATTTCAAACAACATTTTTAAATAAGTTAAATGATGTATTTTACAGCCTACATTGGTCATTTTCTATTGATGCAAAATCATCTAGATATAGCCCGTTTAGTCAAAATACATCTTTATTAAACTTACCTTTTGGTGTTTTTGATGATTCTTTTATGAACATAGAAGACTGGAGTGATAATGTAAGTAAGCATAACTTTTTTGGAAGGGATAGATTTGAAATTTCACCTATAGGGGGAGAGTTTAGTTATTATACTGATTATGACCAAGAAAACGTGCTTTCGCCTACAGGTACAGACGAAGAACCTTTTGAGACTTTTGCAGCGGATTTTCATATTACATATATAATAGGTAATGACCAGTTTGAATATCAAAGCAAAAACAGAATTAAAGAAGCAAGTTTAGCTACTGGTTATAAGTTTGAGGTAACAAAATTTGTTAAAATAGACGGTAAATCAATTTTAACAGTAAAAAATAATGGTATAGCTCCAATTTATTATGATGCTTACTTATCTATAGCAGGTCATGATTCTAACGAATCACTTAAATCATTAATGCCAGGAGAAGAAAGTGTATTTACTATTGATCATGACGGTGATGAAGAGCTAGAAATCTATTGTCCAAGGTTATTAGATGGCCAAGTAATAGACTTTGTTAATTCGTACTAAGTTTTAGTCTTATTGCCTTCAGAAATATTAGTTTTTTTGAGTGTTAAATATGTTAAGATTGCAACAATGCCAGGTAATATGTGTTTAAGTTAAAACGTTGGAGTTAGTATTAATACTATTTGGGGAATAGTCATTAAACATCATAACTTTGTATTACTTAATTAGTATAACTGTTTGGCAATAAGCTAAAAAACAAAACCAGTAAATTTATTTACTGGTTTTTTTATGCTTAAATTTTAACCATCCTTTTATTTTCTTAGTGTTAATAATAGTTTTAAATGAGTTAAACTCCTGTTTAAAATTATAAGACTTTTGTTGCTCTATGACCTAGATACTTTTTTCAATAGGCCTAGTTGCATATTAAATCACCTTAAACACTAACAAATGGCTATAATAGGAAACATAATTAAAGGAATTATTCATGCTTCAGATATTATCTCTACAAGTAATAATGCAGTAGAAGAACAAAAAGCAGTACTTAAAAGTTTATTAAGTACAGCAGAAAATACAAAATTTGGAAAGCATTATAAGTTTAGTCATATATTAAACTCAGGTAATATAGAGAAAGAGTTTAAAAATATAGTACCCTTCTCAGACTATGATCAAATAACTACTAATTGGTGGCAAAATGTACAAAAAGGAGAAGAAAATATTACTTGGCCTAATAGTCCAGATTATTTTGCTTTAAGTTCTGGTACAACAGGAAAAACTAGCAAACGTATACCTGTTACAGATGATATGGTTAAAGCCATACGTAATGCTGGTATACAACAAGTTTTGGCACTTAAAAACTTTGATTTACCTGCAGATTTTTTTGAAAAAGAAATTATGATGCTGGGTAGTTCTACAGATTTAGAAGAACATAACAACGCATTAGAAGGTGAAATTAGTGGAATAAGCGCTAGTAATATTCCGTTTTGGTTTCAAAACTATTATAAGCCAGGAAAAGAGATTGCTCAAATTGCAGATTGGGATACACGTGTACAACGTATAGCAGAGAAAGCATCAGACTGGGATATAGGAGCCTTAAGTGGTATACCGTCTTGGATGGAGCTTATGTTAAAAAAAGTAATAGACTACAACGGACTAAAAAACATACATGAAATATGGCCTAACCTACAAGTATACACCTCTGGTGGTGTAGCTTTTGGACCGTATGAAAAAAGCTTTAATGCGCTATTAGGAAAGCCAATAACAGTTATAGATACTTATTTGGCATCTGAAGGTTTTATTGCTTTTCAGCAAAGACCAGAAACCGATGCTATGAAATTGGTTACAGATAACGGAATTTATTTTGAGTTTGTTCCTTTTAATCCAGATTATATTAAGCCAGATGGTTCTTTGGTGCAAAATGCTCCTTCACTTACAATAGCAGAGGTAAAGCTAAATCAAGATTATGTTTTAATATTAAGTAGTGTTGCTGGTGCTTGGCGTTACCTTATAGGAGACACTATAGAGTTTACAGATATAGAACGTGCAGAAATTAAAATTACAGGTAGAACAAAGTTTTTTTTAAACACTGTAGGTTCGCAATTATCTGTAAATAAGTTAAATGATGCTGTGCAACATTTAGAAAAACAATTTAATATAGAAATACAAGAATATACATTATGTGCCAACCGTATTAACGATGATTTTTACCATTGTTGGTATTTAGGCACAGAATCTAATATTAATAACACAGAGTTAGCAGAAGAATTAGATCGTTTTTTAACAGAAGCAAATAAAAATTATAAGGTTGCTAGGTCTAAAGCTCTAGAGGGTGTTAAAGTAACTACGGTTATGCCTTCTGTTTTTCATGAGTGGAGTGGAAGTAATAAAAAGAAAGGCGGACAAGTGAAAATGGAAAGGGTAATGGGGCAAGAGCGTTTTGCAGAGTGGGAAGACTTTGTGATAAATAACTCTTAAATGAATTAGAAAAAAAGAAGCAATTAATTATTGCTTCTTTTTTTCTAATTCATTTACTAATACCATTATTTCTTCAGGAGATAAATAGTACTTTTTAATTCGTGCTTTATAGTCTTCATCAATCTCTGCGTTGTTTAAAATAAACTTTTTGGTTTTTAAAATATAGTTAGCCATACCAGAGTTTACTGCGTAAGAATCTGCTGCGCGCTCAGCTTCTTTTATATAATTGTCAGACAAAGAGTATTTTATACCAAACCACATTAAATTTAAACTACTACGGTTTTGGTAATCTAAAATATGGCCAAGTTCATGACCTAACCAGCCAATTAATATATCGCTGTCTACATCTGTAGTTTTAAATTCTTTACCAGATATTTTAAATTTTTCACTTATTAAAACTAAATACTTTCTCTTTTTTTTAGATCGTAAAAGACTGCCAAATACAGGTTGTGCCTGCATTGTAGATTTTTTAATGTTGTTTTTAAATCTAAATTCTATTTCTGTATTTTTTAATTGTGGGTAATAGGATAAAGCAATTAAGGCTTCTTTTTTAATAATTTGCGGAGTAATATGTTGTGCGTTTATGTATTGTACACTCATAAATAATGCTATATAAATTATAAATTTCATTGTTTGTTACTGTATCTAATTTTTATAATAATGGACTAAAAAACTTGGCTACACCTTCAAAAAGTTTGTGCCATAGCGGTCTGTTTTTAAATTTGTTGTACTTAAGTTTAGTGTCTTGTTTACAAATTGTATTAAAATCTGCTTGTATTTTTTTGGTTATTGCGCTATCATATATAATGGCGTTGGTTTCAAAATTGTGCTCAAAGCTTCGGTAATCAAAATTCCCAGAGCCTATAGATGTTATTTCTCCATCTATTAATATCATTTTACTATGAGAAAAATCTGGTCTTAAAAAAACATTTACACCAACTTCTAAAAGTTCTTCTAACCTAGAGAACATACTGTATTTTGCTACAAGTGAGTCTGACACTTTTGGGATTAAAATATTTATAGTTACACCACTTAAAGCCGCAATTTTTAAAGCTTGTAGTACAGATGTGCTTGGTATAAAGTATGGGTTAGCAATGCAAATACATTTTTCGGCAATATTTATCATCTCTATATATTGCTGCATAATGGCAGGTTGCTTAGAGTCTGGGCCAGCTGCTACTATTTGAGCAGTATGTTGCCCTTTAACCTCATTTTTAGAAATATATTTTTTATGTAATAGAACTTCATCATTACTAGCAAAATAAAAATCTTTTATAAATACCCTGTGTAAACTGTTTACTACTGGGCCTTCTAGTTTTATGTGTATATCTTTCCAAATGCCAACATTAGAAATTGGTTTTATA
>NZ_JBDVAA010000125.1:0-8843 GCF_039943695.1 Cellulophaga sp.
TAAAAGGTGGTTCTGTTACAGATGTTTTAAACAACGTACCATCTGTAGATGTAGATGTAGAAGGCGCTATTAGTTTACGTGGTAATGAAAGTGTTAAAATATTAATTAACGGTAAGCCATCTGCCCTATCTGGTTTAGACAATGCTGCATTAAAGTCGTTACCTGCAGATGCTATAGAAAAAGTAGAAGTTGTAACAAACCCATCTGCTAGATATGATGCTGAAGGTACTGCTGGTATTTTAAATATAATTTTAAAACAAAGTAAAACTGCTGGTCTAAATGGTTCTGTTTCTGCTACTATTGGCGACCCAGAACAATATGCTGGTTCTGCAAACATAAACCTTAGAAGAGACAAGTTTAACCTGTATACAAACTTAAGCTACAGAGACAGAACAGGTCCTGGTAATGCATTTTTTGAAAATGAATATTTTAATGAAGATGGTACTACTGCAAGTTTTGAAAACGAATACAGATATTACGACCGAAGTAATAAAAACTACAACGCTAATATTGGTTTTGAATATTTTATTGATGAAACAAGCAGCATTACAAATTCTGTATTATACAGAAAGTCTAATGGTTTAGACAAAGCAGATATAAACTTCTTTAATTTTGATGGCAATATGAATCCTACCATTGAAAGACAAAGAAATACTTTAGAAGATGATGATGAAGAAACTGTACAATACTCTTTAAATTACGAGAAGAGGTTTAATGATGATGGAAACAAGTTAACTATAGACTACCAGTACTCAAGATCGGACGAATTAGAAAATGCTAGCATTCAAGAAACAGTTAGTGGTAGCACAACTAATAGCCCACTAGAACGCACAATTACAGACAACAATCAAATAAAACAATTAGTACAATTAGATTATGTGTTGCCGTTTGGTAAAGATTTTGGCTCTCAGTTTGAAGCTGGTTACAGAGGTAACTTTAACAATTACACTACTGATTATGACTTTGGTCAAGAAACAAATGGTGTATTTAACAGCAATCCAAACTTTAGTAACACACTGTTTTTTAATGAGACAGTAAATGCTGCTTATGTACAATTAGGTACTAAAATTAATAAGTTTAGCCTTTTAGGAGGTTTACGTGTAGAAGATACAGACATAGAAATAGAATTAGCAGAAACTAGTGATGTTAACACTAAAAAATACACAAACTGGTTTCCTTCTGTCTTTTTAGGATATGAATTATCTGAGATGGAGCAATTTACTGTTAGTTACAGTAAAAGATTAAGAAGACCAGGTTCATGGTTTATTAACCCTTTTCCTTCTAGATCTAGTAACACAAACTTATTTTTTGGTAATCCAGATTTAGATCCAACATTTACAGATGCTTACGACTTAGGCTATTTAAAAAGATGGGATAAAGTTTTATTCAACATTTCTGGTTACTACAATCACTCTACTGGTGTTTTTCAATTTATAACACAAGAGACGGGAGATTTTGTTAGTATTGAAGATCCTGCAAACCCAGGTAGTTCTGTAGATATTCCTGTACAAGCAAGAACACCAATTAACTTAGCTACAGAAACTAGGTATGGTTTAGACATTACATCAACCTACACGCCAATGAGAAATTGGAGATTTAGCTTAAACCTTAACTTATTTCAGCAAAATGTAGAAGGTGAGCATACGTATACAAATTTCCAAGACGAAATTATTACGCAGAACTTTGATGCTGAAAACTTTAGTTGGTTTACAAAATTTAGTGCAAAAATACCTTTACCTGCAGAAATAGATTTTCAAACTAACTTAACGTACAGAGGTCCTTCTAAAAATGCTCAAACAACAAGAAAAGGAATGTTTAATTCTGATTTAGCTTTAAGTAAAGATCTACTAAATGATAAGGCTACATTATCATTAAGTGTAAATGATATTTTTAATTCAAGAAAACGTAGATCAGAAAGTAGAACGGAAAACATTTTTTCTAACAGTGAATTTCAATGGAGACAAAGAAGTGTAGCACTAACTTTTACTTACAGATTTAACCAACAGAAAAATCAACGTAGTAAAGGAGAAATGAGAGATAGTGGCGGAGATATGGAGATGCAAGGGTAACACACCAACTATATAAATATAAAAAAGAGGCTGTTTTTTTTAAACAGCCTCTTTTTTATTATGTTAATAGATTAATTTATTGGATATAAACTAAAATACAAACGTAAATTTCTATTTTTAATATTTAAAATAGGACACAAAAAAAGAGACTCTTTATAAGTCTCTTTTTTGTTTTTTATTCTAAACGCTTTGCTTTTTTAGCTTCTCGTTTTTCTTTCAGAAATTCTATAAGTGATCCGCCCAACCAATAAGGTATAACAAATGTTAATAAAAATATCATTAGCCAAAATCCTATTGTTAGGATAGTTAAAAAAGCTAAAAAACCTAAATACTGGTCAAATTCAAACATAAGTAATTTATTTTAACGGTTACAAAGATACTTGTTAAGATGAATAGAACAAATCTAAATCAAAAAAAAATAGAATTATTTTAATATTTTTATATATTTGTAGTATAAGACGTACTAATTTCACCTTAAAACACTTATAAAAAATAAGGTAAAACAAAACGTTTTAAACTAACAAACTCAACCCAATAACCTACTTTAAACTCATGCGTAAGAATATACATAATTGCCTAGTCTTTTTATATATCAATTATTAATGACTAGCCACTAATGAAAAATATTTTATTTTTGTTTTTAGCCTTAACCACAGCTATTAACGCTCAACAAAACCAAGATAGCAACAGTAATAATTCTGTTAAACTAACAGGCACAATTATAGATGCCAACACACAAAACCCTTTAGAATTTGCTACACTTATAATACAAGATATTAATAATCCCCAATACATTTCTGGAGGCATTAGTAACAAAAATGGCAAGTTTTCTATTAATGATCTTCCTAAGGGAGAATACAATATTAAAATTGAGTATATTTCTTACAAAACATATCATTTAAAAAACTTAAAGCTTCAAAAATCTAAAAATATTGGAAGCATTAAGCTAGAGTTAGATGTTGAAGAATTAAATGAAGTTGAACTTATAGCCGAAAAAACTACTGTAGAATTAAGGCTTGACAAAAAAATATACAATGTTGGCAAAGATTTAACCTTAAATGGCGGTTCTGCATCTGATGTTCTAAACAACATACCTTCTGTTTCTGTAGACCCAGAAGGATCTATTAGTTTAAGAGGTAACAATAATGTAAAAATACTTATTAACGGCAAACCCTCTACCCTTTCTGGTATTAGTCCAGAAGCTTTAAAACAAATGCCTGTGAGCACTATACAAAAGGTAGAGGTTATCACAAACCCTTCATCTAAATATAGTTCTTCTGGTACTGCTGGTATATTAAATATTATTCTAAGAAAATCTAAAAAATCTGGTTTTAATGGTTCTATTACAACTACAATTAAAGATCCAGAGTATTATAAAGTTGGACTTGCTTTAGGCTTAAAAAAGAAATTATTCAATATATTTTCTAACATCACATATACAGACAGAGAAAGACCTGGATATTCACTTTTTTATAACGATTTTTTTGATACCAATAATACTAACATTGGTTTTGAAAATGAATACAGATCATTAGACCGTAATTATAAAAATATTACTGTAAATGCTGGCATAGAGTTGTTATTAAATAAAACTTCTAGCATCACTAATTCTGTGGCTTATACAAAAGCATCGGGTTTAAATTATACCGGTATAGATTTAAATAATTTTAATGCTGTAAGCAATACAACCATTAACAGAAATAGAAATACGGAGGAAGATAGCGATGAAGAAAATATACGCTACTCATTAAATTATAAAAGAAAATTTAATTTAAAAGGTCATATTTTAAGTGCAGATTACCAATTTTCTAGAAGTTATGAATTAGAAGATAGAGCTATTAACGAAGTTATATTAGACAATAACAACATTGGTTTGTTTGAAAAAGCAATTACTGACGACCACCAAATAAGTCAACTTGCACAAATAGACTATACACTTCCTTTTGGTAAAAATTATAGCTCTAAATTAGAAATTGGATATAGAGGCGTTTTTGATGATTACAAAATAGACTATACAGAAGGTTCTATAGTAAATAGTCAATTCTTTAAAAACAATACATATAGTAACAATCTTGTGTATAGGCAAGATGTTAATGCTGGTTATCTACAGTTTGCACAGGGTTTTAATAAATTAACCGCTTCATTAGGAATACGTGTAGAACATACAGATGTATCTGTATTATTAACTAATTTAAATACAAAAGACGCAAAGTCATACATTAATTGGTTTCCTTCTATGTTTTTAAGTTATGAATTTACTAATACAGAAAAAATTAGTTTAAACTACAGTAAAAGAATTAAGAGACCAACAGCTGGTAACTTAAACCCTTTTCCTAATAGAGTTAGTAAAACTAATTTATTTTATGGCAATCCAAATTTAGACCCAATGTTTACAAATTCTTTTGAGTTTAATTATTTAAACAAATGGGATAAAATAACTTTTAATGGCGCCCTATTCTATTCTAAAACTGAAGACGTAATACATAACGTTTTAATAGAAACAGGAGAAACAATAGTAATTACTAATAATAACAATACCATTTCTACACCTGTAATTGCTAAAACTAAAAGGAATATTGCAGAAGAAGATAGGTTTGGGTTAGATGCTACATTTACTTATGTTCCTATAAAAAAATGGCGTTTTTCTTTAAACCTGTTTATGTACAAACAAAACTTAACCGGTAAATATGCATACGCAGATACTAATAACCAAATGGTTAACGTAAATTTTAATGCAAACCAGTTTAGATGGACAACTAGTTTTAGTGCTAAACTTCCACTACCCTATGATGTTAATTTTCAAACAAATTATTACTATATAGGAGCAGACAACAACTCACAAACAAAAACAAATGCTTTAGACAGACTAGATTTTGCTTTTAGTAAAACTATTTTAAAAAATAAAGCTTCAATTTCTATAGGAGTTACAGATATTTTTAATGCGTACAGACGATATTCTACTACCAACCTAGACAGCTCTACTTCGTACAACGAGCTTCAATCTGACCAAAGAAATCTTAGAGCTACACTTACATATAAATTTAATTAACATTATTTTTAATTAAAGTTCATATTTACTCCAAAATAAACTAAAATCACCAAATAAATAAGCACTAAAAATTTTCCAAATTCTTACCTTTGTATCTATAAAAAATTAGTACAATGAGCTTTAGAATAGAAAAAGATACAATGGGCGAGGTACAAGTACCTGCTGATAAATATTGGGGAGCACAAACAGAACGCTCTAGAAACAATTTTAAAATTGGACCAGCTGCATCTATGCCATTAGACATAGTTTACGGATTTGCTTACTTAAAAAAAGCAGCAGCTTACACCAACTGTGAATTAGGTGTTTTATCTACAGAAAAAAGAGATTTAATTGCAAAAGTTTGTGATGAAATTTTAGAAGGTAAACACAACGATCAATTTCCTTTAGTTATATGGCAAACAGGCTCTGGTACACAGAGTAATATGAATGTTAACGAGGTTGTTGCTAACAGAGCTCATGAAATAGCTGGTAATGTTATTGGTGAAGGTGAAAAAACAATACAACCAAATGATGATGTAAACAAATCACAATCATCTAACGATACATTCCCTACTGGAATGCATATTGCTGCCTATAAAAAAATAACTGAGGTTACTATTCCTGGAATTAAACAATTAAGAGATACTTTAGAAAAAAAATCTAAAGAGTTTGCTAATGTTGTAAAAATAGGTCGTACGCACCTTATGGATGCTACACCATTAACATTAGGTCAAGAATTTTCTGGGTACGTATCTCAATTAAATCATGGTTTAAAAGCACTAGAAAACACATTACCACACTTAGCAGAGCTTGCTCTTGGTGGTACTGCTGTAGGTACAGGTTTAAATACACCTGCTGGGTATGATGTTCTAGTTGCTAAATATATTGCAGAATTTACAGGTTTACCTTTTATTACTGCTAAAAATAAATTTGAGGCATTAGCTGCTCATGATGCAATTGTAGAAAGCCATGGAGCTCTTAAGCAATTGGCGGTTTCTTTAAACAAAATTGCAAATGATATTAGAATGATGGCTTCTGGACCACGTTCTGGTATTGGCGAAATAATTATACCAGCTAATGAACCTGGAAGTTCTATTATGCCAGGAAAAGTAAACCCTACACAAGCAGAAGCTATAACTATGGTTTGTGCACAAGTAATGGGTAATGATGTTGCTATAACTGTAGGTGGTACACAAGGACACTATGAGCTTAACGTTTTTAAACCAATGATGGCTGCAAATATATTACAGTCTGCACAATTAATTGGTGATGCTTGTGTTAGTTTTGATGTTAACTGTGCTGCTGGTATAGAGCCAAACCATGCTATAATTAAAGAATTATTAAATAACTCTTTAATGCTTGTAACTGCTTTAAATACTAAAATTGGATATTACAAAGCTGCAGAAATTGCAAATACAGCACATAAAAACGGTACTACATTAAAAGAAGAAGCTATTAATTTAGGTTACGTTACTGCAGAACAGTATGATGAATGGGTAAAACCAGAAGAAATGGTAGGTTCTCTAAAATAGTAAACCAAACCAGTATAAAACAAAAAAGGTGCAATTTAAAATTGCACCTTTTTTTATATCTATAAATAAAAGTTTATTTAAGAGTAAACTCGCTTTTACCTAATATTTTTAATTTAGAATCATAAACTATAGCCATATAATTTCCTTTTTGAAAATCACCAGCTGGCTTATTTACATAATCACAGATATCTAAAGTTCTGTTCTCGTAGTAAAAAGCAGTTGCTTTACTATAAGTTAAAGATGCTCCACCTTCGTTAGATTTTGTAGTTCCTTCTCCTAAAACATTTCCTTGAGGATCTAAAACTTCTAAATAAAATTCTCTATCACCTGCTTGTGCAATTGCATTGTCTGCAACTGTAAAACAAATTTTAAGTTTATCTGCTCTACCTGCTCTAGTTGTAGAAACTAATTTACCACTACTACGCTCTTTTACTGCATCTACAGAAAACTTAGCTAAATTTAATGCAGAACCTTTTTCTACTGCATCAGCTAATTGTGTATTTTGTACAACTAAAGAATCATTAAAAACTGTTTGTCTAGATAATTCTTGGTAAGTACTATCTCTTTCTATTGCTAACATAGTATTAGAAGTAGTTAAAGAATCTACTTTTTTAAGTAAAAAAGCTCTTTCTTTCTTTAATAAACTAACTTGTCTTCTATATCTAGATAATGAAGAGATATCTGTTTTCATTGTTTTAACAGAATCAATGTATTTAGCAATTCTGTCTCTAGCTTCAACTAATTCCTCATTAGTAGCGTTACTTTCCATAATAGCTTTGTCATACTCAGACTGTAAGCTAGTTAAATCATTAACTACATATTCTTTCTCTTGTGTTAAAACAGTTTTGGTCTTTTCTCTATCCTTATATAAAGATACAGTATAGGCTATAGACCCTAACAATCCTACTCCTAATAAAACAGCAAGTACTTTTAACCCCGTATTACTCTTTTTCTCACTCATAACAATACTATTAATTCAGTTTAATTTATTAACTTGACTTAAGTTAATCTTTTGGTTCAATTTATATACGTTTTGGTTTAACCATTTAGATTATCTCTACCCAAAAATTGGTTGTAGGTATAGATTAATCGTCTAACGGAAATAATTACTTAAAATTATAATTAACAATGAATAATTTAACATTTATTCCCTTTCAGCCAAAATACGCTAAAACCTTTAAAAAACTAAATTTAGAGTGGATAAAAAAGTATTTTGAAGTAGAAGAAAAGGATATAGAGCTCTTAAACAAGTGCGAAGAGAATATTATAAATAAAGGAGGATACATTTTTTTTGCTAAAATTGATGATACCATTGTAGGATGTGTGGCTTACATTAAAATTAAAGAAAACGTTTATGAGCTAGGTAAAATGGCAGTAAATGAAGATTATCAAGGAAAACGAATTGGCCAAGCATTGTTAGATTATGCTATTGAGTTTGCTAAAAAAGAACACTGGGAACAAGTAATTTTATACTCTAGTGTTAAACTTAAAAATGCATTACACATTTATAAAAAAATTGGTTTTGTAGAAATTCCTATAGAACCAGATGTTGTATATAAAAGAAGTAGTATAAAAATGGAACTAAACTTAAAATAAAATGAAAAAACTAACGAGTATTGTTGTTATTTGCTTATTTCTAGTGAGCTGCAAAGACGAAAAAAAAACAGACATAGCAACAAAAAATACCACAATAGAAAATTCTAAAGAACGTAAAAGCAACTTTAAAGTTATTCCTATAGAACACGCAACAGCTGTTTTTAACTGGGGAGATAAAACTATTTACATAGACCCTGTTGGTGGAGTAAATATGTTTAAAAACCAAGATAAACCAAATTTAATTTTAGTTACAGATATTCACGGAGATCATTTAAATGTAGAAACCCTAGAAGCTATCAACACAGAAAAAACAACAATTATTGCTCCGCAAGCTGTTGCTGATAAATTGTCTGATAATTTAAAAACTAAACTTACTATACTAAATAATGATGAGTCAGTAGATTTTGCTGGCATAAAAATTACAGCAATACCAATGTACAATTTAAGAGAAGAAGCTATTAAATTTCACAGTAAAGGTCGTGGTAATGGTTATCTACTAGAAAAAAATGGAGAACGAATTTATTTCTCTGGTGATACAGAAGACATACCAGAAATGCGCGCTTTACAAAATATAGATAAAGCCTTTATTTGTATGAATTTACCATATACTATGACGGT
>NZ_JBDVAA010000126.1:0-15300 GCF_039943695.1 Cellulophaga sp.
CCAAGTTCCCTTTGTCATCATATTGTTTATTAACTTTCCAATTGCCTTCTGGTACCTTTTTAGTAGTTTCTGTATTTATTTTATTGCTGCTATTTTGTCCGTTACAGCTAACGTTAAGTAAAATTAGAAATGATATTAATATATACTTTTTCATAACCTTATAAATTAATTAGACTCTATAAAATAACAGGAAGCTTTAGTTGCTTCCTGTTAAAATTAGTAATTAGGAAATATTAATTTTTCTGGCTGGCTTTTGTTTTGCCTCCTCCTTTTTTGGTAAATTAATGTTTAAAATACCCATATCGTATGTAGCTTCTATTTTTGAGTCATTAACAGTTTCCGGAAGCGTAAAAGTCCTTTTAAAAGAAGAATATCCAAACTCTCTACGTGTATATTGTTCTTCATTGGTTTGCTCTTCTTCTTTAATTTCTGCAGAAATAGATAAGGAATGATTGTCTATTTCTACCTGAAAATTAGACTTGCTTAAACCAGGGGCAGCCATTGAGACTAAATAAGAGTCTGGAGTCTCTTTAATATTTACTTTGGGCAAAGAAATACCAGTATTAAAGTTTGATGTAAATACCGTAGGTAAATCTACATTAAACATATCGTCTATAACTCTAGACCAATTTGGGAAGTTAATAGGTGAATTTGTGCTTGTTAAACCTCCGTTTTTAGGAACATTAATTAAATTGCTCATAATTACAAAAATTTTAAATTAAACAAAAAATCAAAAGCTTAAACACTTAAGCTCTAAAATATTATCAGCAAAAAAAATGCCAACATATTATGCTGACATATTAAAAAAATCTTAAAAATTAGAAGTTAAAATCTATGCTGTTGGAGAAGCACAAGCACCTCTTTTTAACAACATATATTCACCATTGTTTTTAAACTCACGTATACTAGTACCAGCATAGCGTTTAAAGGTTTTAGATAAATGGCTAACATCTGTAAAACCTAATTCGTCTGCAATTTGTGTAAGTGTAAAGTCTGAGTTTAATAAACGAATTTCTACTAGTTTAAGCTTGGCTTTAATAATGTATTCTCGTAAAGACATACTTATTTGTTTTTTAAAAAACTCACTAACATAAGTAGGAGACATACTAAAAACATCTGCCAAATTTTCAACTTTAAGCAATTGTGTTTTGTCTATATTTTCGTTTATATATGTCAGCATTTTTGTAATTCTGTCATCCGTATTATTTTTTGGGGTTTCAAAATAAGTACTCCTTTTTATATTACGTATTAATATTTCTAACACACTAGTCATAAGGCTTGTTACTAGATTTACAGACTCTTCACCATAGCTTCTAGATTCTTGTAAAATCATACCAACTAGGTTTTCTAAATAATTTCTGTCAACTTCATTTTTAATAATATCTCCAGGAAGTTGGTTATAGTTAGATAAAATATAGGAAGCTTCTTTAAACCACTCGTTTCTGTCAATAGTTATTCTATTGGCATTTTTAAAAAACGAGTCAGTAAATTTTAAAAAGACAAATGTTGTTGGTTTGTTTATATTAAAAGAATGGCATTTTAATGGAGGTAATAAAAAGATGCTTCCTTTTTCGTATTCATAGTCATTGTAATTTATACATTGAGTTCCGTCACCATTTTTAATTAAAACTAACTCAAAAAAATTGTTTTTAACAGGACGTTGTTTCCATTCTGTTAATTCTATTTCTTGTATTTCAAAAGGTTTATAAGCTTCTAATACTTGCATTTTAATGATTTTTAAATGATAACGAAGCAAATTTAGATTAAATAAGGGTTATTGAACAAGTAATTTTTCAATTTAACCTTTGTTTATACAATAGTTACCAATGTAATTACAGATAATTTTGCAGCAAAGCAAGTATATTTGTGTAGGTTTAAAAAATGTAAAGCTTATTAGTTTATGGATTTATTTAATCAAACTAATTTATTTTCAACAGAAGAAGTCCGTAAAACAATATATGATTTACCAGGAGCAGATGTTATTTTATTTGAAAATTTCTTCAGCATAGAAGAAAGTAATAAGCTATATAAGAGTTTATTAGAAAATACACCGTGGCAACAAGAGCAAATTATTATTCACGGTAAACTGGTAGATTATCCTAGGTTAACCGCTTGGTATGGCGATATTAATAAAGACGTAAAATACACCAATACCATAAGTAAAATGCATTTATGGGATGACGATTTACTTTTTATAAAAGAGCGAATAGAACAGGAGGTAGACGTTAAATTCTCACGCTGTCTTTTAAATTATTACAGAGATGGAAAAGACAGTGTAGATTGGCATCAAGATTATAAAGGAGATCAGCGTAAAAACACGGTAATTGCATCGGTTACTTTTGGAGAAACCAGACCATTTCAACTAAAACACGTATCCCGTAAAGATCTGCAACGTGTAGATATCCCTTTGGTAAACGGTAGTCTTTTATTAATGCAAGGTGCTACGCAGAACAATTGGAAACATAAAATTCCTAAAACAAAAAAGCAGATTCATCCAAGAATAAATTTAACTTTTAGATGGATTGCTTAAACAGCAAACATTGTATTAATAAAGGTTTAACATTTGCTTAATGTACATTTTAATGTCAAAAAACATCTTTTTTTACCTTTTTTAGGGAAATTTTAAGAAAAAACCTCTTTAAAACCTCCTTTTATACCTGTATTACCTTTTTTTATACAGTAAAATTATAGGTGTATGTATATACCTTTGCAAAGTAATTATTAATCAACTTATAAAACACATACAAATGAATTTACAAGAAATTTTAAACTGGAGATACACTACAAAGGAATACGACACAACTAAGAAAATATCTGAAGCAGATATGGCTGAAGTTAAAAACTTGTTAAGGATGAGTCCTTCTAGTGTAAACTTACAACCTTGGCATTTTATAGTTGCAGAAACTACAGAAGGTAAAGCACGTATAGCAAAAGGGACGCAAGGCTTTTTTAGTTTTAACGAACCTAAAGTAACCAATGCTTCAGCAGTAGTTTTATTTTGTGTAAAAATAGATGCAGATGATACTTACTACAAGCACATTGCAGATACAGAAGATAAAGACGGAAGATTTCCTAACGAAGATATTAAAAACGGATTTCTAGGAGCTGTAAAGGCGTTTGCTGGAATTCACAAGTACGATTTAAAAGATTTACAACACTGGATGGAAAAGCAAGTGTACCTTAACATTGGTAGCTTTTTATTAGGTGTTGCTAGTTTAGGTATTGACGCTACACCAATGGAAGGTATTGATGTAAAAGCTTTAGATGAAGAATTTGGATTAAGAGAAAAAGGATATACATCTTTAGTTGCTGTTTCTTTAGGGTATAGAGCAGAATCGGATTTTAACTCTACAGAAAAAACTCCAAAATCTAGATTAGCAGAAAGTGAAATTTTTACGGTAATATAATTTCAAAAACTTTTTAGTTAGATGAAAGCAATAGGATACAAAGAGAATTTACCAATTGACAATGTAAATTCTCTTCAAGACATCACATTAGAGGTGCCAAAAGCAACAGGTAGAGATATTTTAGTAGAAGTAAAAGCCATTTCTGTAAATCCTGTAGATTATAAAATTAGAGCCAACAGACCGTCACCAGATGATAATTGGAGCGTAATTGGTTGGGATGCAACCGGAATTGTAACTGCTGTTGGAGAAGATGTTACACTTTTTAAAGTAGGTGATGAAGTTTGGTATGCAGGCGATTTAACACGTCAAGGTAGTAATGCAGAATATCAGGTGGTAGATGAGCGTATTGTGGGTAAAAAACCTTCAAGCTTATCGTTTGCAGAAGCTGCCGCATTGCCATTAACTACGCTTACCGCTTACGAAATGTTGTTTGATAGATTGCAGGTTTCCAAAGACGATGCCAACAAATCTATTTTAGCAATTGGTGCTGCTGGTGGTGTGGGTTCTATTTTGGTTCAATTGGCTAAAAAGCTGACTAAATTGAATATTATTGGGACTGCTTCTCGCGAAGAAACTACGGCTTGGTTAAAAGAGTTAGGTGCAGATACGGTTATTAATCACAGAAATAAATTAAGCGAAGAGTTTGAAAAATACGACTTGCCTGCTCCAGAATATGTGGTGAGTTTAAATGCAACGGAACAGCACGTAGACGAAATTGCAAAGCTAATTAAACCACAGGGTAAATTTGGATTTATTGATGATCCAAAAGTAATGAATGTAATGCCTTTTAAAGGCAAAGCAGTGTCTACACATATAGAGTTAATGTTTACACGCTCTATGTTTCAGACAGAGGATATGATTGAACAGCATAACATTTTAAACGAGGTTTCTGATTTAATAGATAACGGAACTATTAGAACAACCTTAGGAGAAAATTTTGGAACTATAAATGCTGAAAACCTTAGAAAAGCACACGCTTTTTTAGAAACAGGTAAAGCAAAAGGTAAAATTGTTTTAGAAGGATTTTAAACTCAATAGCATACTATGAAGATGTCAATTAAGGTGAAAATAATAAAACAAAAAATATCACTTTAATTGACATTTTTAATTTAATCAATATTTAAAATGAAAAATTTAGTAATACTACTTGCTGTAATAGCATTATTTGCAAGCAACACAGCAAATGCTCAAGTAAACACGATAGATTCTGTAGCAACATCAAAAGTGCAACATTTCAATTTTGATCAAATGGAATCTGAAACTATAGGTGAAGGAATTAAACGTAAGTGGTTTCACGGTCAAAAAGGACAAATGACGATTTTTAATTTAGAAAAAGACGCACATATTCCTTGGCACCAACATCCAAACGAACAGATAACATACATAATGTCTGGTAAAGTTAAAATCAAAACCATAATTGATGGTAAAGAAGAATTTGTTGAAGTTGGAGCAGGAGAAGTAATTGTTTTTCCTGAAAATGTTCCTCACGAATTTTGGGCTTTAGAAGAAACTGTAGATTTAGATGTGCACGTTCCTGTACGTGAAGATTGGCTAAGTAAAGAGTTACCAGATTATTTAAAAAAGACAGAGAAACAAGATTAGTACAATTTCAAAATTTTTAAAGTGAAAAAAAATATCTTAATCGCGTTAGCATTAGTTGCTGGCTTTTACGCAAATGCACAGACACCAACAACGGATGTTGCAAAATCTGTAAACGAGGTAGTAACAGCAGATGACGTAGAATGGGGTTGGTTAAATCCGCTACGAGGAGATAAAAGTCCGGCTGCAGGGAAACTTTGGGGAGACAGAACAAAAAACGAACCAGCAGGATTTTTAGTAAAATTCAACAAAGGATTTTCTTCGCCACCTCATATTCATAATATTACCTATCGTGGTGTGGTGATAAAAGGATTATTGCATAATGATGATGAAAAAGCAGAAAAACAGTGGTTACCAGCAGGCTCTTATTGGCAACAACCAGCAGGTGAAGCGCATATAACTGCTGCAGATGGACAAGAAAATATGGCATTTTTAGATATACAAGAAGGACCGTATTTAGTACAACCAACCTCAGAAGCTTTTGACAATGGAGAACGACCTATAAACGTTGATAAAACAAATTTGGTTTGGCTAAATGCTAACGATATAGAATGGGTAGCTTCAAAAAGTAATGTAGAAACTGCCTTTTTATGGGGAAGTCATAAAAAGAACCAATTACGTGCAACACTTTTAAGATTGCCAGCAGGTTTTAAAGGCAAAATTAAAAATTTGAGTCCGAATTTTAGAGCTGTTGTTATTTCGGGAGGATTAACACACCAGTTCTCCAAAAAAGGAGCTGTAAACCAATTAGATGCTCCTTCTTATTTTGGAGCAGAAAAAAATGGGACTTCAGTAATTTCAACAGATAAAGAAACAGTTCTTTACATTAGAAGCAACGGAGATTTTAAAGTAAAGTAGTTATGAAAAAGATATGTGGCAACAAAACCTTTTTATATTTTCAGATTTAAGCCAATTGTAGCAGGCATTTCTTTTAGATAAAAAAATAATATAAGCTTAACCGTTTACACGCTGTTTTTTAGTATCTTACTAAAAGACGGTTCCCCAATTAAAAAGTTGCTTTAGGGCAACTTTTTTTTATAAATAATTAAACCATTAATTATGGCACGTACCATTATAGAAAACATTGTAATTGCTAAATATCAAGAACAAACTTTTTTTGAGTTTTGTAAGTACACAACCATTCGTTTTTTTGAAATTGTTTATTTTGAAAAAGGGTCAGGTACTATAAAAATTAATGGTAAAACGGTAAATTACTCAGCCAATAGCATTTTTGTATTTATTCCTGATGATATTTATATTGTTAATCCAGAAACAGCAACGACAACTGTAGCTATTAAATTTTTAAAGAGTTTTTTTAAAAACACGTCTTCTCAAAATGAAACACTTCCTGTTAATAATTGGTTTCGTAAAATTGAAGAAATATTAAATAGTGAAAGTCACGAACTTCGTGAAATGCAGTTTGAAACCGAAGCAGATCGCTCGCATTTAGTAGCTTTAGTAAATATGGTGGCTACGGAATATTTAAACAAACAGTCTTTTGATATCTTCATTATTCAGAATTCATTATCGGTTATTTTACATTTAATTGCCAGAAATATTCAATTTATTAATACTTCCGATTCTGTAAAAGAAGTGAAGTCGTCTAAAATTCAGCAAATCATCAATTATATTCATTCTAATATTTATAATTCCGAATTGTTAACTACTAAAAGTTTAGCAGAGGAATTTCATATGGCAGATAATTACATCAGTGAATATTTTAAAAAACATACAGATGTCTCTTTAAAAAAGTACATCATCAACTACAAATTAAAGCTTGTTGAAACTAGATTAAAATATACAGATTTGCAATTCTCTGAAATTGCAATGGAATTGGGCTTTACAGATTCTAGTCACCTTAACAAGACCTTCCAAACTTATAAAGGGATGACTATTGGCGCTTACAAGTCAAGCATCTCCTAATAAATTACCAATTACCTCTTTTTTTACTAAAAGCCCTTTGTTTTTTACTCTTTTTAAGCTTGTGTGTCTAAATACCTTTGTTATTAGATTATTAAGACGAATAAATAGTTATAAAAACTAAAATATACTGCGATAGTAATTTTTAGCAAAAAACAATGATATTATGAAAACAACAACAAATAAAAATGCACTTGCAGAAGCTCGTGCGCTTACACTACCTACTAGAGAAGCTTCTTTAAGACGAGAGCCTTCCGTATCTCATTTCTGGAATAGTAACCGAAAACTACTTGAAGATGCTTGGGATGTATGGGAATTTGAAAATAAAGACAGTTTGTTAGTTCCAGATGAAACACTACTTGATCCTAAATTAAGAAAAGCGATAAATGAGGCTTGGGAAAACCCTAAAAAGGAAAACGCTGTTGCTGATTTATGGGAAGAAATTATACCAGGTGTGTATTCTGCTCAGTTTTTTGATATAGATCGTTTGGCAGAATTTCGTAAGTATTTAGAAGCTACAGTAAACTCTGAAATTCCTAGACGTGCACCTTACGGTATTCAATTAAATCGTTACGGAGTTATGCTAGATCCACGCTCTGAAGGATATCTTGCAGCACCAAGTTTTCAGACATTTTATAATAAAATTATGGATCGTTATATGCGCCCAATAGCTCGTTTATTACTTGGTACTTATGGTTATGATAACCAAACATTTGGTTTTTCTATTCAGTACAACCCAGATAAAGACAAAGATTTACACGCACACACGGATGCTTCTGCTGCTACTTTAAATATTAATATTAACTTACCAGATGAAGAATTTACAGGGTCAGAAGTAGATTTTCATAACAGAACCACAGGTAAAGTTGTACAAACTATTTTTGAGCCAGGTAAAGCAATAATTCATACAGGAAATGTGCCACACGCTACACACCCAATTACTAGCGGACAACGTAATAATTTAGTGGTTTGGTTGTACGGAGACCGTATGCAAATACCAAGAGGAGGAGCAAGTAGCTATGGTAGTGCAGGTAACTCAGAATCTAAAGTTGTAGCAACACAAAGTATTAGTGCTCGTGATCGTTGGAGTATACCAGAGGCTCCTAAAGACACCATTGCTCCGTTTTAAAAAATTGGATAAAAATTATTGGCAGAAAATACTTCTGCCAATAATTTAATTTAAATCAATCTAAAGTCAAAAAAAAATGAAACATATATTAATTACAGGAAGCACAGACGGAATAGGCAAACTATTAGCTTTACGGTTAGCAAAAGAGGGACATTTTATTGCCATTCACGGAAGAAGTAAAGCCAAATTGAATGCAACGTTAACAGAGTTAAAAAAAGAATCTAATAGCGATAATATTATAGGCTTTTTAGCCGATTTTTCAGATCTAGACGCAGTAAAAAAAATGGCGTTAGAAATAAAGAATACATTACCAAAATTAGATGTTATTGTAAATAATGCAGGTGTTTTAATGACTAAAGCAGATGCTACAGCAAATGGGATAGATATTCGTTTAGTGGTTAACTATTTAGCTCCTTATCAACTTACAACATCATTGTTACCTTTATTAAAAAAATCTAATACACCTAGAATAGTAAATCTAAGTTCTGCGGCACAATCTCCTATTTCTTTAAAAGCATTACAAGGTAAAATGAGTTTAGGAGCCAATGAAGCCTATGCGCAGAGTAAGTTAGCCTTAACAATGTGGAGTTTTAATTTAGCTAAAAAAGAACCTAGTATTATAGTAGTTGCTGTAAACCCTGGATCTCTTTTAAACACTAAAATGGCAAATGAGGCTTATGGTCAGCATTGGTCTCCTGCAGAAAAAGGAGTTGATATTTTGTATGATTTAAGTATAACAGATATGGCTAAAACAGAAAGTTATTTTGATAATGACAAAGGAGATTACTCAAAAGCACATCCAGATGCTTATAACGAAGCTAAAATTGAAGAGTTAATTAAAATTAGCAATAATATAGTGTTGTAAATTAGTATGTTATATAAATAATTAAAATTCATTTTTTGTATCTTATGTTTTCAACTAAATTAGTAAAATGAAAAAAGTACTTGTCTTATTTGCTCACCCTAAGTTTGAAAAATCTAGGGCAAATGCAGCTTTAGTTGATAAAATTAAAAATAAAGAAGGAGTAACATTTCACGATTTATATGAGTGTTACCCAGACTTTAATATAGATGTAGAGGTTGAAAAAAAACTGCTTTTAGAGCACGATATTATAGTATGGCATCATCCTTTTTATTGGTATAGTTGTCCGCCTCTAATGAAACAGTGGATAGATATGGTATTAGAATTTGGTTGGGCTTACGGTCCCAACGGAAATGCTTTACAAGGTAAAAAGAGTTTAAATGTTATTACAACAGGTGGCTCTAGAGCAGTGTATTGTGAAACAGGAACCAATAGTTTTTCTGTAAACGAATTTTTACGACCTTTTGAGCAAACAGCAAACCTATGCGGAATGCTTTATTTTCCTCCTTTTGCAGTTATGGGTACACATAAAGTGGCCCAAGAAATTTTAAATGATTATGCTCAGCAATACGACAAACTATTAGACTTATTGCAACAAAATATGGCTGTAACAGATGTTAGTGGCTTTTATTTTTTAAATGATATTCCACAATTAAACACGTAAATATATGACGGGTAGTATTCTTTTTGAAGCCATAGTTTTTTTATTGGGAGCCATTGTTTGTGTATCTGTAGCTAAACGTTTAGGACTTAGTTCTGTTTTAGGTTACTTATTAGCAGGTGTATTAATTGGCCCTTATCTATTTGGGTTTATAGGTAATGAAGGAGAAGATATATTACATTTTGCAGAGTTTGGAGTTGTTATGATGTTGTTTTTAATTGGTTTAGAAATAGAGCCTAAAAACTTCTGGAAAATGCGAAAAACTATTCTAGGAATGGGAGGTGTACAGGTTGCAGGTACAATGTTACTTTCTTATTTTTTATTTATATTATTTGATTTTGATTGGAAAGTAGCTTTAACTTTTTCTATGGCAGTAGCTTTATCTTCTACAGCAATAGCTTTACAAACAATTAAAGAAAAAGGTCTGTTAAATACAACATTTGGGGCATCATCTTTTTCTATATTACTGTTTCAGGATATTATAGTAATTTTTATGCTTGGTGCCTTACCCTTATTAGCAAATACAGATAATACAGTTGTAGAGAACCATAGCGAAAAGGCAAATTTATTACAAAATTTACCTTTGGGTTTACAAACTTTGGCCATTTTAGTTTCTGTGGTTTTAATAGTTATAGCAGGTCGTTATTTAATAGTTCCAATGCTACGTAAAGTTGCAAAAACAGGTGTTAGAGAATTATTAATTGCTGCGGCATTACTTATTGTATTTGGAATATCATTTTTAATGGAGTTGGTAGGTTTAAGTCCGGCCTTAGGAGCTTTTTTAGGAGGTGTAGTATTATCTAACAGCGAGTTTAAACACGAGTTAGAAAGTACTCTAGAACCATTTAAAAATTTGTTATTGGGACTGTTTTTTATGGCAGTTGGTGCATCTATTAACTTTATTGTAATAGCTAAAAGTCCGTTAACTGTAGGTGGTATTTTGTTGGCCGTAATAGGTTTAAAAGCATTGGTGTTATTTATTACAGCTTCTTTTTTTAAGTTAAAACTAAACCAAAAAATATTACTTACTTTTAGTTTAGCACAAGTAGGAGAGTTTGCTTTTGTATTACTATCCTTTGCTTTTTCTTTAAATATATTAGAACAAGATCAGTTAGATATTATGCTAGTTGTAACAGCATTAACAATGACTGTTACACCAATAATAGGTATTATTAACGAGCGGGTTATATTACCACGTTTAGGAACAAAAGAGTCCATAAAAAGACCAACGGACCATATAGCAAAATCGCAAAAAATTATTTTAGTTGGTTTTGGACATTTTGGTAGTACTATAGGTCGTTTTTTACGTACACACGGCGTAGAAGCCACTATTTTGGATCACGACTCTAACCGAGTAGATTTTTTACGCAAAATGGGATTTGATGTTTATTATGGAGATGCAACAAGAACAGATTTATTGGAATCTGCAGGTATTGCAGATGCAAATATATTGATATGTGCTATGGATAATCCTGATGTTATTAAAAAATTAGCTAAAACAGTAAAAAGTAATTATCCACAAGTAAAGCTAATGGTTAGAGCAAAAAGTAGGTACGCAGCATATGAGTTTTTAAATATGGAAATAGATCATATCTATAGAGAATCATTAGAGACTTCTTTAAAACTAGCTAGTGAAGTTTTAAGTCAAATGGGTTTTAGAAAATACACACTACAGCGTCAAATACAAAATTTTATAAAATATGATGAAGATAGTATAAGACGATTGGCCAAAGAGAAAAAAATTGGCGATGATAATTATATTTTTAAAGCTCGTAAAGAATTAGAACAGCAAGAAAAATTATTAGAACAAGATTTTAAAAGAGGTATAGTAGAGTTTGATAGGCATTGGGATGGCGAACAAATTAGAGCAGCCTTAGAAGAAAATATTGAGAAGTAATTAATAAAAGCCAATCTAAATAGATTGGCTTTTTTATAAAATTAGAATGTAATTTTAATTACAAGAGTTAATAGTGCCAACACCTTTATTACAAAGTTTAGCAGTGTTGTGTTTTACATTTAAAATATGATTGCTAGGAAAACCTTGTACCCTAGATGTAGTTACATTTACATTGTAATTACCTAGACTATTATCATTTTTAGTATTGTCTATGGTTACACCTAAAGATGGACCGTTATACTCAAAACCTGAAGGCCCAGGTTTACACAATTTAGACCATTCTGAGCAAGGTAAATAAGGTAAAAAGGCTTGTTTTAATTTAGCTCCTGTGTTTTTGTAAGTTACTTTTACATTTTTTACTGTAGAGTTTTTAAAACTTCCTGGTTTAATACCATTAACAGCTGGGTTAGGGTGGTTATATGCAATTTCACTAAAATTATTAGCAATTCTAGCAGCCCAAGTTCTTCCATTATTACGTTTGTAAACAATTTGTACAGAACCTGCACCTAAAATACCTTCTATATAGTTTTTAAAAGCTTCTGCACTAGGTCTGTTTTGTTTGTCAAAAAGTTCTATAAAACCGTGTTCTACACGTACAGCATAAGCACAACCAACTGCAGAAACACCATCTATAGTTACTTTTCCATTTTCCATAAAGTGAGGAGAGAACATAACAGGAGTTAAGCCATTTTTATTTGCAATATTTGTTGCAAATATTTTTCTTACGCCTCCTTTTTTAGCCGTTTTCATAGCAAGGTTATCTGTCTCTAATCTTAATGTTACACCACCCGTACAACTTAGGTTATTAAAAAGTATGTTGTCTGCAGCATATGCTTGTATTAAACCATAACCTGTATGCGCATTGGTTTGGTTTATATTTTCTATAATACCATTATGTGGCCAAGCATCACCAGCTTTGCCTGTAAAACTAATAAGTATAGATGCAAATACTGTTTTGTCATCTTTAATAGAAAAGTTGGCTATTTTAAAATTATCTACATTACCAACGTCTGCTACAATAATGTTTTTAGAAGAATTACCTCTAACATCTACATTAAATTTACCTCCCTTACCAGTAATACTAACATTTTTTATTTTGTCTTCTGTTTTATTAGCAAAGTCAAAAATTCTATGATTTTTTGCTGGAGTTAAACCTTTTGTAGGGTAAATTGTTGTTCCTTTTTCAATCTGTAGATGAACGTTAGAGCTCATTCTAACTTTTTTTAAATAATATTTACCAACAGGAATAATAATTACACCCCCAGACCCAGAAATGTCTTTTATAGCTTTGTTTAATTTTTCTGTATCATCATTAGCGTCTCTATTATTTACCCCATACGCAGTTACTAAGTTTACTTTATTAGCTAAAACTGCTGCTGTTGGTGGTTTATAAAAGTTAGTTGCTTGTGCACTTACTTGTGTAAGCACTTCTGCTTGTTCTGTATTTTCTACTTCTTCAATTTCTTTAGAGCAACCAATAAGCATAGTTGCCATTGTTGCTAAATACACATGTTTAATTTTTAGTTTCATCATAGTAAAAATTTTAAATTAATATGATGCAATATTAAAAAGTATATTCCTACATATATAGATGTATTTTATTGTTAAATAGCATTATTTTAACATTTTTTTATCTATATTCATAATTATTAATCTTATTTGAATGGGTTGAATGTGTTATGTTTATTAACAAATTTGGGTTTTATTTTAAATAGAACTAAATTTCTAGTGCTATATTCAAGAGTTAAATATATCATAATTGATATAGATCAATGAAATTGACAATAAGCTCTTGTAAATTTGTAATTCACCATAATTATAAAATTTTATTTAATGAGTATGCAAAACTTACTAAAACCATATACTAAAAATATAGAGCTTAAAAATAGAGTAGCAATGGCACCAATGACTCGTAGCCGTGCAACTAATAAAGAAAAAGCAGCAACAGATGAGTTGCAAGGACTTTATTATGAACAAAGAGCATCTGCAGGCTTACTAATTACAGAGGGGTCTCAGGTTTCTAAAAAAGCTGTTGGTTACATAAATACACCTGGTATTTATTCTGACGAGCAAGTAGAAGGCTGGAAAAAAGTTACAAAACGAGTGCATGATAAAGGTGGTAAAATATTTATTCAGCTTTGGCACGTTGGTCGTATATCACATCCAGATTTTCATAACGGAGAATTACCACTAGCACCGTCTGCTATTAATCCTAATGAAAAATCTTATACAGAAGAGGGTTTTAAAGATACTGTTACGCCAAAAGCAATGACACTATCTGAAATAAAAGAAACAATACAAGATTTTAAAAATGCTGCTAAAAATGCTGTAAAGGCAGGTTTTGATGGTGTAGAAATTCATTCTAGTAACGGTTATTTGTTTCATCAGTTTTTTACAGCAACGTCTAATACCAGAACAGATGAGTACGGAGGTAGCATAGAAAATAGAGCTCGTTTTTTCTTTGAAGTTTTAGATGAAATGAAACAAGTAATTCCGCAAGAAAAAATAGGTGTACGTTTTAATCCTTCTTTAAACGGACTATTTGGTATTACTATGGATGAAGAAACTATACCTACATTTGAATATATTATAAAAAAATTGAATGACTATAATTTAGCCTATGTTCACTTGTCAGAACCATTTACAGATGTGTCTAACATACCATTTGCAGTTACCGAAATAGCAAAACACTTTAGACCATTATATAATGGAACATTAATGATTAATTCTGGTTTTGATAAAGAATCTGGCAACAAAGTAATAGAAGATGGTTTTGCAGATTTAGTTGCTTACGGTAAACCATTTATATCTAACCCAGATTTGGTGGAGCGTTTTAGAGATAATGTAGAACTTGCAGAGTGGGATGACAGTACTTTTTATGTTCCAGGAGAAAAAGGGTATACAGACTACCCAAAAGCAACTAATTAGTTAGATGTTTTATAAATATTAGAGGTGTTATCTGCGGATAGCACCTTTTTTTTGTGCATTAAAATAATTTTACTGTTTGCATTTAACTTTTTACAGAAAACAGAGGTTGGTTCACAGAAACTCTTTATTTAACGTTATTCTATTTTTCATATTTGTTATATAATTTAATTTTAATACAAAATAATAATGAAAAAAATTAACGTATTTACCATACTATTTATAGCCCCGTTTTTATTATTTATATCATGTACTAATGATTCTGATGATAGCATAGATACAACGGAAGAACAGACAGAAACAGAAACTACAGCTTATGTAGAAACATTTGAAGATAGTGATTTTGAAGCTACAGACTGGACAGACGCTACACACAGTAAAAGTGCAGATCCTAATTTTGATGAAGTATTTAGTAACACAGAGGTAAAGAGGTTAGATTTAGTGATCACAGAAGAACGTTGGCAAGCAATGTTAAATGATATGACAACTAATTATGGTGAATTTGGCACAAGTACTAATACAGGTCCAGGTGCTGGTGGCCCTCCTGCCGGTAACGGCTTAGTAGAAACAGAAGAAGATCCTATTTTTGTTCCTGGTGATGTTTATTATGAAGGTAAAGAATGGTATAGAGTGGGTTTGCGTTTTAAAGGAAACTCAAGTTTACAATCTACTTGGTCTAATGGCAATTTAAAGCTATCATTTAAGTTAGACTTTGATGAGTTTGAAGATGAATACCCGCAAATAGACAATCAACGTTTTTATGGATTTAAAAAATTGAGTTTAAAAAACAACTACAATGACAAATCTATGCTTAGAGAAAAAGTTGCAGCAGATATATTTACAGCTGCAGGTGTTGTTAGCTCACACACTGCTTTTTATGCTGTATATGTAGATTACGGA
>NZ_JBDVAA010000127.1:0-3993 GCF_039943695.1 Cellulophaga sp.
CTAACAGCAGCTTTTTCTACAGAACTTACAAAACACAATATAAGCTGTAATGTAATTGCTGCATATTATCATGATCACATATTTGTAGATAAAAACGATACTAAAAAAGCTATTTCTGTACTTAAAGAATTAGCAGAAAAACAATAATAATTAATTTTAAAAAACTGTAAAACAGTCATTTCACGGAAAACAGGGAGTATTTATTTTTATTAGTCTATTAGTTTTGGAGTATTAAAATAAAAAAACAACTAAACCTTTTTTACGATGAATACAGATACTATTAAACAAAGATTAAATTCACAAGGAATTTATCACTCTGATGATAATATACTAGACAAAAGAAGTGTTATTGGCTACGAGAAAAAATTTAAACTAAGTTGGATGGCAACACAACTTAATACGTTTATTGTGGTTACAGATTTTAAAGATGAAAAAATCACCTCTACAATAGTAGACCAACACTTAACAGAATCTTTTAATTTTACAAAAACAAATTATACTGGTTGGCCACGTGGTTTACAGTCTGCAATTGGTGTTGTATCAATATTAATTTCTAATAATATTGACGAAGACGCAAAAGAATATTGCAAAAAATTAAAGAATGGTAAAAAATGGGCAGGATTCACAATTCCAGTAATTTTTAATCCAGATACCAAAGAAGTACATCAATTTGATAAAAACCCAATGTGGGGACGCATCTATTATCCTCACTTTAAAAAAATGATTAATAGCCTAAAATAAATTACAAAGAGTTAACCTTTAAACTGTAAAAAGTTAATTAAACATTAAGTTATCAATGCTTTAAAAATAAACAACTTATATGATTAAAAAAGGATGTAAATTTTGCTCTTAAAAAATCCAAATGAAGGAATTGGACGAGAAAATTTACATGCAAATTTTACAATTATCTAAGACAGCAGATTTGCTTATAGAAAAAGAAGAATACACCAATGCATTACAAAAATACTGGCTTGCTTATGATCTAATACCAGAGCCTAAAACAAAATGGGAAACAAGCACTTGGGTGTTGGCTTCTATTGGCGATATTAACTTTGTTAATAAAGATTATAAAGCTGGCGTAAAAAACTTATCTGACGCTATGCACTGTCCTGATGCTATTGGCAACCCTTTTATACATTTAAGATTAGGACAATGCCAATTAGAAATTGGAAACAAATACAGAGCAGAATGCGAACTTAATAGAGCATATGCCATAAAAGGTAAACCTATTTTTATGCAAGAAGACAAGAAATATTTTGACTTTTTAAACACCAGAGTAGATTTAACTCCACAAAAGAAAAAGTGGTGGAAGCTTTTAAAAAGCGAATAAAACAATCAGCTAAAATGGTTTTTTTATCTTTGTACTAGTAAAACTAGACTTGTATAAATGACAAACCAAAATTCTAAAATAAAATTACGAGATGCCATATCTATTGGTATAGGTGGTATGGTTGGTGGTGGTATTTTTGCAGTGTTAGGACTTGCAGTTTCCCTTGCAAAAGGTGGTACACCAATAGCATTTTTATTTGCAGGTATGTTAGCTCTTATAACATCTTATAGTTACGTTAAACTTTCTAAAACCTACCCAGACAGAGGTGGTACTGTAAAGTTTATAAACAAAGGCTTTGGAGTTTCTATATTTAGTGGTGCCATAAATAATTTACTTTGGGTTAGCTATATTATTATGCTATCCTTATACGCTAGTGCTTTTGGCTCTTATGCCCCTAACTTACTAGAAATTACAACACATAAAACATTAGATTTTCATATTTATGCTAGTGGTATTATTATTTTAGCTACCGTTATAAATTACTACAGTATTACGGTTGTGGGTAAAATAGAATCTTATGCAGTAATTATAAAACTGGTAATATTAATCTCTTTTATTTTTGTTGGCGCTTATGGTTTATTTGGCAATCCTAACCTATCACAACTAGCAATATCCCAATGGGAAAATCCTGTTAAACTATTTGCTGGCGGTATGGTTATTTTTGTTGCTTACGAAGGTTTTGAGCTTATAGCAAATGCTGCACCTGACATTATTAATCCAGAAAAAAATATTCCTAAAGCCTATTACTACTCTGTAATTTTTGTAATAATCCTTTACATAATTATTGCCTTTGTTACTGTTGGCTCTCTACCCTTTTCTAAAATTGCAATTGCAAAAGATTATGTTTTGGCAGAAGCTGCTGAGCCAATGCTTGGTAAAATTGGATTTTCAATTATTACAATAGCTGCTTTAATTTCTACTTTTTCAGCTATTAATGCTTCATTATATGGTGGTAGTCGTGTTAATTTTGAAATTGCTCAGGATGATGAGCTTCCTCATAATTTTTTATCTAAATTATGGAATCAACCTATAGGACTATTAATTACAGCTTTAGCAACATTAGTTTTAGTAAATGTATTAGACCTAGAAAGTATTTCTACAGCTGGCAGTGTTGGTTTTTTAGTAATATTTGGCATTGTTAATTTAGGTGGTTACAGAAGAGCAAAAGAAACGGGGTCTAAAAAAAGTATTCCTTTAATTGGTTTTACACTTTGTATAATAGCTACTTTGGCTTTATTACAACAACAATATACCTCTAATGTTTTAGGAGTAATTATATCTTTAAGTATAATTGCATTATGCTTTGTTTTAGAGTGGATTTACAAAAAAACAGAGAAAAACAAAGTATAAAAAAGAACAGTTTAATAATTGTACATTTCCTTGTAATACATTAACATAAATACATATTTTTATAGAAATTTTACCATTATTTTTGTGAGCTTATAAAAATTAACGCTTGTATGAATTTAACCATAGAAAATATTGTTTTAGTTGGCTCTATTCTTCTTTTTATTAGCATTATAGTAGGTAAAACATCTTATAAATTTGGAGTACCAACCTTACTATTATTTTTAGTAATAGGAATGCTTGCTGGGTCTGACGGCATTGGAGGTATTAAGTTTGATGATCCTAAACTTGCACAGTTTATAGGTATAGTATCTTTAAATTTTATTCTTTTTTCTGGTGGATTAGATACCAACTGGAACACTGTAAAACCTATACTAAAAGAAGGTATTGTACTCTCTACCATAGGCGTCCTTTTAACCGCAGTTACTATAGGTACTTTTGTATTTTATATTACAAATTTTACAATTTATGAAAGTATGCTACTTGGCTCTATTGTGTCTTCTACAGATGCTGCTGCTGTATTTTCTATTTTAAGATCTAAAAACTTAGCATTAAAAAATAATTTAAGACCAACCTTAGAGTTAGAAAGTGGTAGTAATGACCCTATGGCATATGTGCTAACACTTGCCTTTTTAACACTAGTAATAAATCAGGACCAGAGTATATTCTCTATCATACCAATGTTTATACAACAAATGGCATTTGGTGCAATAGCAGGTTTTGGTTTTGGTAAACTTAGCAAGTACATTATAAATAAAATTAAACTAGATTTTGAAGGCCTTTACCCAGTGCTAGTAATTGCATTAATGTTTATTACATTTTCTGCAACAGACTTTGTTGGTGGTAATGGTTTTTTAGCAATTTATATTTGTGCTGTTTATTTAGGTAATCAAGATTTAATTCATAAAAAAACCATTTTAAAAATGTACGATGGTTTAGCTTGGTTAATGCAAATTGTATTATTCTTAACGCTTGGCTTGCTTGTTTTCCCTTCTAAAATTGTTCCTGTTTTTGGTATTGGAATACTTATATCTTTATTCTTAATTTTAGTAGCACGCCCTGTAAGTGTATTTCTAAGTCTACTCTTTTTTAAAATGAAATTTAGACGTCGTTTTTATATTTCGTGGGTTGGTTTACGTGGTGCAGTACCAATTGTATTTGCTACGTACCCTTTATTGGCTGGTATAGACAAAGCAGATATGATGTTTAACATCGTATTTTTCATTTCAGTTTCTTCTGTATTAATACAAGGTACAACACTGTCTGTAATGGCTAAATGGTTAAACGTAGCATTACCTAATGAAGAAAAAAAACTA
>NZ_JBDVAA010000128.1:0-59981 GCF_039943695.1 Cellulophaga sp.
ATGGTAAAAAGGGATTGCGCAAAAGAGAATGCGTAAAAGTTGAAGACTTTGTGGCTGTATACTTTACTTAGGACTTGGTAAAATAAAATTATTGTGTTTAAAATGATGCCATTTCTCTTGTGCTAAATCTACAGTTGGGTCTATAAATGGTTGGTATGGTTTACCGTTAATGCTTACTCTAGATTTTACGTAAACAGCAATATCCTTACCGTCTTCCTTGGCTTCTTGTTTTAAGTGTTGTGCAAATTGCCAAATAAAATCTGGGTAGGCGCCAATTTTTCTACGTTGTTTTTTTGTAAGATAATTGTTTAGATTAATGCGTGTTTTTTTATTTGTGATTTTGTCTATAGTAGTAAAACTAACACTTCCGCTACGCGAGCGCAACATCATACGCCAACTAAGCCTGTGGCCTTCTTCATTCCAAAGTACATCATCTTTAAAAAAGTGATGTCTAATTGGTAAACCTAATTGAAACAAAAAATAAATTACCCAAACACCAATAATAATAGTTTTGTGTTTTGGAATTGCTAATGAGTATTCTTTATGTTTTTTTTCTTTTAAGAAAAAGATATTTCTAAGCTTTTGTGATTCAAAAAAGAAAACAGTAAAAGCTAAAGCTAAGTAAGGGAAAATACCAATTTGAAAAACAATAGAGTTAAACAAATGAAAAAATATAGCGAGTATAAATGCAATTTTTCTACTTGGTTTCCACAACAGTGCCGGAATAATTAGTAAATCAAACAAAATACCAAAAACAGCTACAATTTTGTGTACCCAAGCAAGTTGTAAAAAGTCTCCAATTAAAAAGTAATCTGCTTTATTTTGCATCAATACTTTTATAAAACCAAAATCTAGCCAGTCTGCATATAATTTTGCTACAGAGGCATACGTGTAAACTATAATTAATTGTAGCACAATAATGTACTTGTAGTAAGCATACATTTTATTAGTGCGCAATTCGGGATTTTTTCTAGCATCTACAGAATTGTCTGCGTTTGCCGGAAAAAATACCATTATCCACGAAATTAGCATTAAAAGGTAGTAATGGTTGTTGTACGATGTTTTTTGCATTAAATACACGCCACTCCATAGTACTGCAAAGGCAAGCATACTATATTTATACTTGTACCCTATAGAAATAAAAATACCAGTAACACCCATTAAAACAAAGTAGGCGTACATACCTGGACCTGTAAACACTGTTAGCCACTCAAAACCTATAAAACTAAAATTAAAAGTAGGTTCTACAAGATTTGTTCTTACCCAGCCAGTAAGTATAGCGCCAAAAGACTCTAAACTAATTAAAATACCAAAAAAAGTCCTAAAGAGAATTAGGCCCGCGTTGTCTATTTTTTTAAAAAGAAAGGAGTTCATAGTTTAGCAATTAAACTAGTGGCAGTTTCTTGGTCTTTTGCAAGTTGCTTTTTTAAATCGTCTAGAGAGTTAAATTTTACTTCATCTCTAATACGGTCTAAGATATCTACTTGTATTTTTTTGCCGTAAAGATCATCATCAAAATTAAAGAAATTAACTTCTATGGTTTTTTCTGTGCCGTTTACAGTTGGGTTGTACCCTATATTCATCATTCCAAAAACTGTAGAGTTGTTTAGTTTTGCTTTAACAGCATATACTCCGTTTTTAGGAATTAGTTTGTATTCTTCTTTAATATAAATATTTGCTGTGGGGTAATTTAATTGTCTGCCTAAGCCTTTGCCTTTAGTAACTATACCTGTTAGCATATAATTGTAGCCCAAATAACTATTTGCTTTACTTACATCACCTTCTGCAAGTGCTTTTCTTATTTTAGTAGAGCTAACAGAGACATCGTCAATTTCTTGTGCGGTAATTTCCTCAACATTAAAATCAAACGTAGTGCCGTAGTTTCTTAAATCGTTAATGTCTGCATTACGGTTACGTCCAAATCTATGGTCATAACCTATAATAATTTTTTTAGTATTGAGTTTATTAACTAGGAGGTCGCGAACAAATTCTATGGCGCTTAATCTAGAAAACTCTTTAGAAAAAGGATGAATAATTAAAAAATCTAAGCCTAAGTTGCTTAGTATCATTTCTTTCTCTTCAATAGTGTTAAGTAGTTTAATATTGCTATCTTGTTGCAAAACCATTCTAGGGTGCGGAAAAAAAGTAAGTACTGTACTTTCTATTTCTAATAGTTTGGCACTATTTATGAGTCTTTCTAGTATCTTTTTATGACCAATGTGCACACCATCAAAAGTACCAATAGTAATAACTGTAGCGTGTGCTTTGTCGAATTTTGAAATGCTTTTAATTGTTATCACGAGACTAAAATAATAAAAAGACTATTTTTGAATATTAAACTGCTTTGAATGATTACAAAACTACGCCTTGTTTTTTCAATAACCATATTATTTGGTAGCTTTTACGGTATTGCGCAACAGAATTACTGGAAAACTGGTGTTTTGGAACAAAATTCAGTGGCTAAATCTATGCAAAATATAGATGCAAATAAAGCAAAAACGTTTTATTTAGATGAATCTGCTTTTTTATCTAAACTAGAAGAGTCAAATTCTAGTGCTAAAGGAAAAAATGTAGTTTACTTTCCTCATAATGATGGAGAGTTAGAAGCTTTTTATGTAGAAGAGCACGCTGTTTTTGCTCCAGAATTAGCTTTAAAATATCCAAATATAAAGTCTTACGTTGGTTACGGTGTAAAAAACTCTAAAGAGCGTGTGCGTTTTAGTGTGTCTCACAAAGGTGTGCAGAGTATGATTGTACATGGAGATAGAGAAGAGGCTATTTATATGCAACCATCTAAAATAAAAGATGGACAATATATTGTTTACGGAGCAGATGCGCACCAGCATAAAGATGAATTTGTTTGTGATACAAAAGCAGTACTTGCAGCCAACAAAAAAGCTTCTGCAGCTAAGCAAATAAATGACCAAACGCTTAGAACGTATAGAATAGCAATTTCGGCTTCAGGAGAGTATACAACATACCACGGAGGTACGGTAGTAGACGCCTTGGCAGCAATAAATGCTACGTTAACAAGAGTTAATGAGGTTTTTGAAACTGATTTAGGAATACATTTAGAGTTAATTGCCAATACAGATCAAGTAATTTACACAGATGCATCTACAGATCCGTACTCTGGTAGTTTAAATACACAAGCTCAAAATACATTTTCTACCGTAATTGGTTCTGCTAATTATGATGTGGGACATCTTTTTCATCAAGGACCAAACGGAGGTAATGCTGGTACTGTAGGTTCTGTATGTGATGACAACTGGAAAGGTAGAGCATACTCTTCTCGTAGTACACCAGAAGGAGATTTGTTTGATGTTGATTTTGTTGCACATGAAATAGGGCATCAGTTTGGGGCTAACCATACGTGGTCTTTTGATTCTGAAGGTACTTTAGTGCAAGCAGAACCAGCTAGCGGATCTACAATTATGGGGTATGCAGGTATTGCAGATGGCAATAATGTGCAAGCCAATGGTGACGATTATTTTCATTATTACAGTATTTTTCAGATAGCAGAATATGTTAGTAGTTTAAGTTGTGGTGTCAGTACTTCAATAACTAACAATCCGCCAGTAATAAGTCCTTTATCAAACTATATAATTCCTAAATCAACCCCTTTTGTGTTAACGGGTGATGCTACAGATCCTGATACAGCAGATGTGTTAACTTATACCTGGGAACAAATAGATAATGGTGTTGTAACACGTAGTAACTTTGGACCAGAGAACCCAAGTGGAGCAAATTTTAGGTCATTAAAACCAACAACAAAAAAAGAACGTTATTTTCCAAAAATAGAACGTGTAATTCAGGGTAACTTAACACAAACTAACCCGTCTGAAGGAGCTTCTTGGGAAACTATTTCTGATGTAGAGAGAGATTTAAATTTTGCATTAACAGTAAGAGATAATGTTGTTGGAGGCGGACAAGTTGTGTCTGAAACTATGAATGTGCGTGTTATAAATTCAGCCGGTCCTTTTGCGGTAACATCTCAATCAACTAACCAGGTGTACCAGTCTGGTTCTGTACAGCAAGTAACTTGGGATGTGGCAGGTACTAGCGCTGCGCCTATAAATACAGAAACTGTAAATATATATTTGTCTATAGATTCAGGTTTGTCTTTTCCTACTTTATTAGCAGAGAATGTGGTTAATGACGGGTCGCACATTGTGCAAATACCAAACGTAGTTACCACAACAGCAAGGATAAAAGTGATGCCTACTAACAATGTGTATTATGCTATAAATACAACAAACTTTACTATAAATACGTCAGATGTTAACCTAGAGTTTGAGGCGTTAACCTATAATGTTTGCCAGCCTAACGATGTATTAGTTCCTTTTAAATATACTGTAAATAATGGTTTTGATGAAACCTCTATGTTTAGCGTTTTTGGTGCTCCAGCAAATTTAGCAGTTAACTTTTCTGTACCTACTGCAGATACAAATAATACCAATGTAGACTTAACTTTTTCCAATACTGCAAATGTTGCTCCGGGCACTTATGAGGTAACAGTATTGTCTAACTCAACATCCAATTCAACTGGGGTTGTTTTAACTCTGGTTATTGGAAATACCACTTTTGCAGATGTAGGTTTAATTTCTCCAGGAAACGGAGCTATGAGTGTAAATATGAATCAGACACTTTCTTGGGAGGATAATGTTGCTTACTCATCTTATGACTTAGAAATTGCAACAGATGCTGCTTTTACTAATATTATAGAAACAAAATCTACTCCGTTTACATATTACAAGCCTACTAGTTTACAGGCAGAAACAACTTATTACTGGCGTGTTAAACCAAAAAGTTTGTGTGCGGAAGGTACTTTTGGGCCCGCTTACAGTTTTACAACAGCCTTGGTTAGTTGTGCAATAAAAGAAGCAGATGATTTACCTAAAACAATACCAACAGTAGGTACATCTGTACTACAATCTAAAATTACTTTTTTAGATGATTTACCAATTACAGATGTAAATGTAACTGTAGATATTACCCATAGCTTTTTAAGTGATTTAACAGTAAGTCTAATATCTCCGCAAGGTACAAGAGTAGTTTTAACATCTAACTCTTGTGGCGATTTTCAAGATATAAATGCCGTTTTTGATGATGACAGTGCCAGTTTTGTATGTGGTAGTGGAGCAGGAGCGGCAATTGGTGGTACGGTTAGGCCTTTGGGTTCATTGGCATCTTTAAATGGAGAGTCTATTTTAGGGGAGTGGATTTTAGAAGTAAAAGACGGAGCATCATCTGACGGAGGAGAAATAAAAGATTTTAATTTAGAGATTTGTGTAGAGGGAATGTTGCGTCCAGATGCAGATAATGATGGAGTTTTTGATGATGGTGATGATGCGTGTTTGGGAACACCAAATGGGGTAGAGGTAGATGTTAATGGTTGTGCTGTTTACAGGTTTATGCCAGATAATTTTGCTATTTCTGTAGCTAGTGAAGCATGTACTACTAGTAATGATGGAGAAATTTTTATTGATGCAATAGAGGAAATAAATTATAGTGTTACAATAACAGGTGCGGGAGTTAATATTACACAGGAATTTACCAACACACTTACGTTAGATAATTTAAATGCAGGTATTTATGTGTTGTGCTTTACAGGAACAGATGGTGTAAAAGTATACGAAGATTATTGTGTTACTGTTGTAATTAAAGAACCAGATGTACTTTCTGTACTATCTGCCGTAACAAACCGAACACTTAAATTAGAGCTCAGTGGAGCAAAATTGTACAATGTAGAGTTAAATGGTGTAGTAGTGCAAACTACAGATAAAACAAAAAGTCTAGCACTTAAAAACGGTTTAAATACAATAAAAGTATCTACAGGTTTAGAGTGTCAAGGGGTGTATAAAAAGCAAATTTATATTGCAGCTAATCCGGTAATTTCTCCAAACCCTACCGCAGGGGAAGCAATAGCTTATTTAGAAACTTTGACTGGAAAGGTTACAGTTGCTATTTATACGTTAGGCGGACAGGTATTACAGCAAAAGAAGCATACTATAAATAATGGTACGGTTACATTAGACGTATCTGGTTTAGCAAAAGGTGTGTATGTGGTAAAGTTTAATGGAGCTGAGGTTAATGGAGAAACAAAATTAATTAAGAAATGAGAAAAATATTAATACTTGTGTGTTTATTGGCACTGTCATGTTCTAAAAGTTCACCCAAACCACCAACTACGCCAGAGCTACTTTTTCCGTTAAAGAGCTCCGAGTGTACTACAGGTGTTACTTTAGGTACAACAAATACAAGTGAAGTAGAGTTGGCGTGGAATGCTTCTGCAAGAACAGATTTGTATGAGGTTAAAATAACTAACTTAAATACTAATTTAACGCAGACACTAAGTACCACAACTACAAAGCAAAAAGTAGTATTAGATAAAGGTGTTGCTTATTCTTGGTTTGTAACTGCTAAAAACGATGAGGTTTCTGAGACTACTGCTAGTGAAATTTGGAAGTTTTACAACGCAGGATCACAAACTACATATCCGCCTTTTGCAGCAGAAATAATTTCTCCTAAATCTGGGCAAACTGTATTTAAAGATACAAATAATGATGTTACTTTAGAGTGGCTTGCTGAAGATGTAGATAATGACATAGCAAATTATAAAGTTTACTTTGGAACAACTACACCGCCAAGTGGTTTGCTAGCAACAAATGCGCCTAATAATACTACTGTTAAAGTAGGTGTGGTAATAAATACAGTGTATTATTGGAAAGTAGTTACTACAGATGCAGAAGGCAATGCGTCTGACTCTGGAGTTTACCAGTTTAAAGCACGTTAATTAAGAGTTGTTAAAATGGTTCATGGTAGTTTTAACACCAGCCAATACAAAAGATTTAATAAGCTCTATAGAACGCTCTAAACGTTCTGGCATTTTATCTTGCTCTTCTTGGTTCCATTCGCCTAAAACGTAGTCTACTTGTCTGCCTTTGCCAAAATCTGCGCCAACACCAAACCTATACCTGTTATAGGTTGTTGTCTGTAACACGTTTTGTGTGTCTTTTAGTCCGTTATGACCACCGTCGCTACCCTTTGTTTTAACTCTAATAGTTCCAAAAGATAAATTAATGTCGTCTGTAATAACTAATAGATTTTCTTGTGGTATTTTTTCTTTTTCTAACCAATATCTAATGGCTTTACCGCTTAGATTCATATAGGTAGATGGTTTTAAAAAAAGAATAGTACGCCCTTTTATTTTATATGTGGTAACGGCTCCTAATTTTTGAGACTCAAATGTTAATGATTCTTTTTTTGCAAAAGCATCAAGTATTTTAAAGCCAATATTATGTCTTGTTTCTGTGTATTCTGAGCCAATATTACCAAGGCCAACAACTAAAAACTTTTTCATAGGATCTTTTTCTTCTAATTGGAACAAGGGTTTTGTTCTAAAAATTGATTTAAAAAATTGTACTATCATACTATATAAAAGTATTAAAAATACAAAAGCATCCTGAAACTTGGTAAATTCCAAGGCAGGATGCTTTATTTTGTTTGTGCAGTAATTTATTCAGCAGCAGGAGCTTCAGCCGCAGCTTCACCTTCTTCTTCATCATCATCAGAAGCAACAACGTTACGAGATGATTTAACTTGTACTACAACTGTATTATCTGGGTGTAAAATAGCAAAATCATCATTTAATAATGAAGCAACTGCTATGTTACCGCCAATTTTTAATTTGTTTATATCGATATCAAAGAAATCTGGTAATTTACCAGGTAAAGCTTTAATAGTAAGCTTTCTTTTTCTAAATAATAATCTACCACCGTTTTTAACACCTGGAGAGTTACCTACTAAACGAACAGGAATATCCATAGTTACCGCTTTATCATCAAATAATTGGTAAAAATCTACGTGGATAATTCTGTCAGATACTGGGTGAAATTGGATATCCTGAACAACAGCGTTCACTTTTTCTCCGTTTTCCATCTCTACTACAACTGTGTGCGCGTTTGGAGTGTACACTAAATTTTTAAAAGCTAATTCTGGTGCTGAAAAATGTAGTGGTTGTTTTCCTCCGTATACTACGCAAGGAACCATTCCAGCATTACGTAAGGCTTTTGTTGCTTTTTTGCCTACGCTTTCTCTTTTTGATCCTGTAATTGTAATTGACTTCATTATATATATTTAATTAATGTGCAAAATTAGTGTATTAGTTCGGTTTTACATTAAAAATTTTGAACTAATAGATGTATTGTTGTGAACTCTAGTCATAACATCTGCAAATAACTCAGCAGATTCTACAACTTTAACTTTAGGACTTTGCTTTTTTAACGGAATTGAATCTGTTACTATAAGTTCTGAAAGTTTAGATTTTTCAATTTTTTCGTAAGCGTCACCAGAAAGTAAGGCGTGCGTTGTAATAGCTCTTACGCTAAGCGCACCTCTTTCCATCATAAGGTCTGCTGCTTTTGTTAATGTACCTGCGGTATCTACCATGTCGTCTACAAGAACAACATTTTTACCTTCTACATTACCAATAAGTTCCATATGAGAAATAATATTGGCTTTTTCTCTTTGTTTGTAGCAGATAACAACATCACTCTCTAATGCTTTAGAGTATGCGTACGCTCTTTTAGAACCACCCATATCTGGAGAAGCAATTGTAAGGTTATCTAACTTTAAACTTTTTAAGTATGGTAAAAATAAAGTAGAAGCAAATAAATGATCTACTGGTTTTTCAAAGAAACCTTGAATTTGATCTGCGTGCAAGTCCATTGTAATAATCCTTGTTGCACCTGCAGATTCTAGCATTTTTGCTACTAGTTTTGCTGCAATTGGCACTCTAGGTTTGTCTTTACGGTCTTGTCTTGCCCAACCAAAATATGGTAAAACAGCAGTAATATGCCTAGCAGATGCTCTTTTAGCAGCATCTAACATAAGTAACATTTCCATTAAGTTTTCTGAACTTGGATTTGTAGATCCAATAATAAAGACTCTTGCGCCACGAACAGACTCTTCAAAAGAAGGCTGAAATTCGCCGTCGCTATATCTTGAAAATTTTACTTTTCCTAAGTCTGATCCAAATGATTTGGCTATTTTTTCAGCTAAAGCTGTGCTTTGTGTACAAGCAAAAATTTTAGGTTCTGGGACCGAGTATGACATTGTTGTGTTGTTGATTTCTATGTTGGTCGTAATCAAGGGCTTAAATGCCCTTTTTTTAACGAGGTGCAAATTTAAAAATTTATTTGTTAAGCTAAAGGATAATTGTTCTTATTTTTTGCAAAAAAACAAGAAATTATTTTTATTTTTGCAGTCCGTTACAATTGCTCGAGTGGCGGAACTGGTAGACGCGCTGGATTCAAAATCCAGTTCTTCGGAGTGTGGGTTCGATTCCCACCTCGAGTACAATAAAAAAGCCTTGATAGTGATATCAAGGCTTTTTAAGTTTTTAGACTTATTCTGTTATAAAAATTAAAGATATTTTATAGTTGTCTTTGTCTCCACTAGCAAACACCATTCTGTTTTCTGTTAGCTCTATAAGATGTAAGGAAAAAGAAGTAGTTTTGACAAGATCTTCAGTTACTTCGCCTCTTATTATAGTTATGTATAAGAGCCCTTCATCTTCATAAAAACGATATTCCGCTTCAGCAATTTCGTTATCTCCATAGTAACAATTTTCTAATCCCGCTACTACTTCTATAATTCCGTCTGGTTTAAAAGTGTAAATATCATCTACAAGACAATCATTTTGTTTACTTTTTTGCTTGTAATTATAATCACTGTAATATGCTTCTAATTGCCAGGTTTTAGAGCTATTGTTGTGCATAATGCTTAAGTCTTCTTGTGTGTATAGTTCTTGACTGGCGTCGTCATCACTACTACAAGAGGCTGTAGTTATTAAAATAAATAATGATAATAGTAATAGTTTAGAGTTATTCATAAAATAAGATTTTTGGTTCTGTGTGTCTTAACCAATTATTGTACCACTTATGTTTTTTTAGTTTAATTTTTTAATATTTTTAAAGTGGTAACGTATATTTTACTTAAACCGTTTTTACTCTCTTTTACATAGTTTGTAAAATCTAAAACTGTTTTAAACTCTTGTGGTTTTAAATTTTTTCTTTTACTGGTGAAGTATAGTTTTTGGTTTTCTTCATCATAAAACGGACAATACTCCATATATTTTGTGTTTATAGGAAGACCTAAGTTTGTGGCTTTAGCCCAATTGTTATTTTTGTCTTTTTTAGAAATGTATAAATCGCCACTTCCTTGACCGTCTGCAGTGTTATATTTTGTAAATAACAAAAAGTCTTCATTTTTAGATACAAAGGCATTAAACTCATAACCATCACTATTTATATTTTCATTTAATATAACAGGAGGTTGGTATGCGCCTAATTTCCACTCACAAAAATAAATATCGTCTTTACCTAAGCCATCTGGTGATGCCATTGTAAAGTACAAATTGTTGTTGCTACTTACTGTAGGGTAAAACTCATCTAAACTAGAATTTACAGGCTTGCCTAAGTTTTTTGGTTTAGACCAACTATTGTTTTTGGTATCTTTATCTACATACCAAATATCAAAATCTTTTTTTTGTTTGGTAGTATCATCCAAAGGCCTGTCTGATACAAAAAATAGCCTATTTTGATCTGGATATAAAAAAGGTTCTAGATACATAAACTCATCACAAAAGGGTAGTAGTTTGGGTTCTAACCATTGATTGCCTTCTTTTTTTAGTGTTACTATTTTAGAAATTTCTGCAGAAGGACTCTGTATTGTAAAATAAGCTTCATTACCGTTTTTAGAAATGCAAAAATCGCGCACATTATAAAATTGATCTAGTTTTTTGCTAAACGTAGTAATGTCATTTTCAGATTGGCCACTTAATAAGTTTGAAAATAAAATTAAAGCTAATAACAGTATAATTTGTTTCATAGTTTTTTAAATATAAGCCAAAAAAAATCCGAAGCTCAGGAACGCGTGCAACAAAGCTTCGGAAATTTTAATAATAAGGTACTGTTTGTTTTTATAACAGCATTTTTTAAGTGTTATTTCTTATCTCCAAAATAAGAAACACCGTCACCGCTTAAGAAATCTTCTCTAACAGGACTAAACGTGTCTATAAGCATACCTTCTTCTAGGCAAACAGCGCTGTGCAGTAGATTAGGTTCTATGTAAACACCATCTCCTGCTTCAACAATTTTCTTTTCACCATTAATTTCAAATTCAAACTTACCAGATACACAGTAGGTAGCTTGTGTATGAAAGTGTTGGTGTGGAGCACCTAGTGCACCTTTGTTAAACTTTACTTTTACCATCATAATTTGGTTGTCATAACCTAAGAATTTTCTTGACACTCCTCCGCCAAGTTCTTCCCATTCTAAATCCTTTGTGGTAATAAATTTTTTACTAAATCGTTCCATTTTTTATACTTTTTAATGATTGTAGCAATATAATTTATTTTTAAGTATAAATATTGGTAATACTTTGTTTAATTAAACAATTCATTAGCATTTATATTTTCTTGTTGCTCTTTAGTTGCGTATTGCCATTGGTAGCTTTTAAATCCAAATAGCTTAGCAACAGTATTTGCTGGAAATGTGCTAATAGAATTGTTATAATGTGTAATAGAGGAACTAATGTATCTTCTGCCAGCTGCAATTTGCTCTTCAGACTCGTTCCAACTATACTGTAAGTTGGTAAATTGTGAGTTTGCTTTAAGTTCTGGATAATTTTCTACTTGTATCATTAAATTTTTTAAAGCCTGACTTCCTTCTTTCTCTATTGCTGGGTCTGAGTTAGATTTTGATGATCTTAGCGCAGTAATTTTTTCTAATGTACCTTTTTCATAAGTCATATATTGCTTTACTGTTTCAACCAAATTGGGTATAAGGTCGCTTCGTTTTATATAGGATGCGTCTAATGATGAAATTGAGTTTTCAATTTGGTTTTTGGCCCTTGTCATTTTATTAAAAATTGAAATGATTGTAATGACTATAACTGCAAGTACTACTAATGTTACTATTATTCCTGCTCCCATTTTAATTGTTTTTATTCCAGATGTTAATGTTTAATTTTAAATCGTCTATAATTGATAATTGGTTGTGTAAATTAGAATAAAACTCTAGTAAGAGTTCATTGTCATTTTTACTTAAAGATTTAAATCTTCCAGGTTCAAAATTATTTAAACCGCTATTATTTAAGATTGATATTCTATTATTTTTAAAAGAGATAAATAAATCTCCTTTGGTTCTATTGGCTATTGATTTTATTTTGTCCATTAAAGCCGGAGTTAAAATGTACCTAGCTTCAGTTTGGTCATTACAATACACATTAAATAATTTAGAAAACTCTGGGTCTTCTAGCATTACTTTAGAGCCAAAATCATAACTAGTATACATATCTATATCTGTGGTTCTTGTACCTGCCATTCCTAGTGTTAAGGTTTCAGAAACAGAATCTATAACCTTCTTTTTAGAAGTTTTCTTTGGAACTAAATACAACTCTGAGCTAAATTTTTTGTTGAATTTAGCAATAAAAGCCTGACCATAAAAAACTTGGTCTGGACCACTTTTTTCACTAGAAAAGTTTTCTTGGTATGCTACATCAAGATCACTCATTTGAAAAGGTACTCCTTTATGCGCTCCCAATATTTGATCATTACCATCTATAATATATTGTTTGTTTTGCAATAGGCCCGTTTCTAGTAACTCTGGTAAGGTAATATGTCCGTGTAATACAAAATGAAAATTGGGGTTAATAAAGTCAATCATCGGTTTTAAAATTTTAGTTTTAAAACTATTACTAGAATTAGCAACTGTAACTGTACCTGGTTTAACTTTACTAGTGCTAAGAGCAATTATATAGGCGTATGAAAGTCCAAATGCTATAAAGAAAGCATAAATGATATATTCTGATTTAAATGGAGTGTTTGATAACTGTAGATAAGCATATCCGCCCCCGAAAATAAGAACAATTATGACAGAAAATATAAGGTATTTTATGTACTTCTTTTTGTCTTTGTTTCTATCTTGCTCTAACTGGTTAATCTCATTAAATAATGTAGTATCTATAAATTTTTTAAATTCATCCTTAGGCTTTAGTGGATACTCTATTTCTTCGTTTTTATTTTCACTGGTACTGTATAATTCATCCCAAGCTTTATTTATTTGTTCTGTGTTTACACCACTTAATATTAGCTTTAAATCTGGAATGTCATAGGGTTCAATAGGTAAGTCGTAAGGTTTGTATTTGGTATCTTGGTCTAGTACTATGGTAACATATTCTACAGGAGCTAGCCTTATGTTAATTTTTAAAAGCGGTATTATAATTTTATATACAGTTCTTTGGTCTATGTTAGATGCTATAGTACCATTATCAATTTTAAGAATAAGTTCATCTATTAATTTAGGCCTTTTTGTTAAGGCAATAAGCTTTAATACTGGTGCAGCTAACATAGAAACTAGTATAGCAGGCACAATTAATTTGTAGTAAAAAGGGGTTTCGTCACTATTTGCAGTGTCTGTAATTCCTTTTAGCATATTTTGTATATAGCTGGCAACAGCGTCATAAGCATATACGTATACTAAACTTGCAACAATTGCTATGGCAACTATTATTAATATGAAACCTAATAATGAAAGTTTTTTATCTCTTTGGTGTGCGCTTAACAGTTGTTGTTTTAATTGTGTAGTTGTCATAATTCTTTAATTGGCCTAATAAACGTTGGTTTTTATTAAATACTTAGTGCGTAAATACTTTATTTTTGGGTGATATTTATGTAGGGCAATTTAGTATTGTTTTTATTAATGAGAAAATAGAATACCGAATTTAATTCTTAAATTTTTTACTAAGAGTAAATTATATGTATTATAAGGCTTAAAAAAAACCATAAAAAATGGCTTAAGCTATAGATATATTTATTTTAGAACGTTTAACTTTTTTAAAGCCATAAGAGTTAAATTCATTCTTTTTTTTATAAAAGTATTTAATTCAAAATCTTTATTTGGCTCTAAATTGGTTGCAAAAAAGTAGGTGTCTTGTTTTAAGTCATAAATTAATATTGCTCCTTTAACATTAAAAGAATCAATAATAGCCTTAAATTCTTTTTTTCTATCTCCAGACTGGCAGCAGATGTAACACTTTTTTCTGTGTTTTTATGTTTCTTTTTACAAGAAGAAATACACAGAACTAAAGATAATGTTATAATTGCTACTTTAATTATTAGAGCAATATAGATTGTTGTTTAAAGCAACATTTAAAGGTTAGCCATTGCTATATATGATGTTTTTTTATACTCTTTATTTGACTATTAATATACCTGTCACTTTATTAATTTCAAACCCTAAGTTTATATTTTCACCCTTATCATTAATTAAACTATTAGAAGAATTATAGTAGTTAAATTCAGCTCCCAGTTCTAGTTCTAATTTATTATTATCAATATCATTATTATTGTTAAAAATTAGAATATCTCCAAAATCATACATTAAATGAACCTTTTTATCACTATAATATTCTTTGCTGTAAGCGTTATGTAATGCTTTTTGTTTATTATTTTTTAGAGATATTTTTTTAGTTTTTTCAAAATCTGAAATTGACATTACTTTATCTATTTTAAAAGAGTCAATTTGATTTAAAGAGAAATCATATTCGTTTTTAAGAATACTTTTTTTTATTTCGTCTAATTGTTTTTGGTTTGTTTCAGATTCAAATTTATCATACCAATACTTTGTTTGGTCATAATAAGAAGCCTCAGGACTAGGGTTAATTGTTTTTGTTTTAAATTCTATAATTGTATCTTTAGTAATAACGCAAAATCCATATTCTATTTTCATAGGACTATAAGCGCCCATTTCGTTTTTTGTAAAACGAGTTTTGCAAAGTATCTCACCTTTTTTATTAATTGAAATAGGTTTAATTTCTGCATGAACATAGGAAGGGCCTGTTGAGTTAGTCATTGATGCAAACAGGAGCAAAAGTATTAGCAAACAGAATGTAATTATACTTCTATATTTCATTTGGATAAGATTGTTTTATTTTAATATTTACTAACAGTTAGGCTTTGGGTAGTTACTAGTTTAAGTACCTAATTTAGCAAATAAAAACCGAATAGAATATTCCGAGAGTGCCAAGGCTTCGGGATTTGTAAGTAGCCACTAGACAGGCAATTAATTACATATGGTATTGGCAAATGTTATTTTTTCAGTTTCTCTTGCGTCTCCTATTATTTCCTTCGGAAAATTGTATAATTCTAATATCTTAATTGCGTTTCTAGTTTTTAATTTTCCTTCTTTTAGTTTATGGTCAAAAGTGAGCTCATTGTTTTCTATTAACTCACTAAAATGAAATAATTCAAAATTCTCTTTATTTAAAATATTGGTTAATTCAATGTCGTGTGTCGAAACTAAAACAACGTTATTTCCTTTATTAAGATATGATAATATAGCTTTTCCTCCCGAAATTCTCTCTATTGTATTAGTTCCTTTAAAAATTTCATCTAATACAAAAAGACAAGGATTTTTACTGTTAGAGGCATCTATTAATTCTTTAATAGTTAAAACTTCCTCAAGGTAATAACTTGTGTTTTCTAATATGTCATCAGTAATTCTTATTGAAGAATACAATTTAAAAAATGGAGCAACATATTCTTTTGCAAAACAAATATTGATTGTTTGTGCTAAAACACTGTTTATTGATACACTTCTAATAAATGTTGTTTTCCCAGACATATTTGAACCAGTTAGTAATAAGCTTTTATTTAATAAATCTAAACTGTTGACTATACAGTTTTTAATCAATGGATGATAAATATCTTTTACAACTAATTCCTTTTCTTCTATAAATTTCGGTTCACACAATTCATATTCACTTGCTTTTAATGAAGCTGTCGATATAGCAGAATCAATTTCGCCTATAAAATGAAACATATTTTTAAGGTCTTCTTTCCTTTTTGTAATTGAATCAATAAAACTATAAAAAATAATATACTCAAAATTTAAAAGAACTTTTATAAATTCTGTTACTATCCAAAAAGCAATTGCAAATTCATTATCAACTTTTTTCTCAAAACTTATAAAAGCTGTTTTTAAACTAATTGCTTCAATTTCTTTTATAAATGAAGTGTTGTTAAAGTGATTTTTAATTTTTGGATAACTGACAAGGTTTTTCGAAACAACAAGTGCTTTAGAAAGTTGGCTTACACCATCAATATAATTTGAAACTTCCCACTTATTCTTATAATGAAATACCATATTTGTTGCAAGTATAGGAATAAGGAAAATGAAAAATATAGGAAAGAAAAAACCTAAAAAAATAAAAGATATTGATAAAATAGATAATGTATAAATTAACCAAATAATTTTTGGTTTTTCAATTGGTTGTGATGTAACTAAACTTTCAAGTGAGTAGGAATCATTAGAGTTTAAACTCGTTAAATTTAATTGAGCTTTTAATCTTAAATCTTCATTTTCTTCAAATAGAAGTGTTAAATTACTAAAACCCTTTAATTTATCTTTGTTTTTAATTGACCTTAATTTGTAATACAGATATTGTTGTCCAATTTTTGAAGAAGTTCTGTCAATTATTTTAAAAGTTTCATTAATGTCTAAATCAGTTGCGCATCTATCAGATATGGTATGAAAGGTATCTTTTTTTTCGTTGTTATTATTAAAATATTTTTCTATTGATACAAAATGAAATTCATCTTTGCTTTTTTGTTTACTCCAATTGTTTACTAAATTATTTAGAGTTTTTTTTCTTCTTTTTTTCTTTCGGTAATTACTTAAAAGATAGAGTAAAATTAAAATGATAATAACTCCTAAAATCCAATTCATATTCTGTAAGGTTAGTTTTTTAATTGTTTACGTGTTTGTATATGGTTTATTGCGTGTTTCAGAAACCAATTTAGCAAATACAAACCAAATAAAAAATCTGCTAATCCCTACGTTTCGGGATTTGTAAGAAGCCTACAACTAGCTATTATATTTGAACTTTGTTAGCTGTTGAATTTCCATTTTTGATTCAAGATATTACTTAATAAATCAAAGTAATTCCATCCTATTTTTCTTGCAGAAAGTAGAGTTAGGCTGTCTTGTTTTTTTCTATGAGGTCTAGATGGTCCAGTCATATTCGGTTTCATATTTAGGTCAAATAAAAAATATTTTCCTTCATCGTTAGCTCTACAATCTATTCTAATTGGTGCCTTTATTTCAATTAGTTGGGCCGACTTAATACAATGCTCATATACTTCTTGGATTTCAGTTGTTTGCAACTCCTTATCGCTCAAAACTTCACTGTTTTCCATCACAGCTACGGTTCCGTTGTAAGGTGCAATTCCATTATTGTGATTAAATCGTTTAACAGCAGGCAAACACCAAGGCCTATTAAAATATTCTTTTTTGTTGTTGATTACATAATTCCCCTTAGGCATTACAGTAATTGTAATTTCTTGTCCATTTAAATATTGTTCTACATAGGCAGCATTTCCGTAACTACTTTTTTTAAATATCTTGTTAAGATTGTTTGTGAGTTCTTTACTGTTTTCAATCTTAGTAACGCCTTGGCTACCTCTTCCTCTAATAGGTTTAAGAACAACCGGAAACTCCAATTCTAGTAATAAATTATTGTAGTTTTCTATAGTTATTAATTCATTTTTAGGAATAGGAATATTATTGGATTTTAATAAACTATTAGTAAACATTTTATCATCATAAACATCAACTAATTTAGTTGTTTGTCCTACAAATTCTAACCCTTTGTTAAAGTAATTTTCTATGTTATGGTGTTTATATAAAACGGTATTTAGCCAAAAGATTTTTGCACCCTTTTGTAATGCCGCTTTAATCCCAATTTTTGTATCAGGAAAAACCCAATCTTTATCATTGTTTTGATTTGGATTTTCCACAGGTGTAATTACATTAATATTGTTTTTTATTAATTCAAAGGCAATATCAGCTCCGCTATCAGAATAACCTCCTGGTTTCATAGGTTTTTGAATTCCATCTTTTACAGGCGTAATTTGAGCTTGGTATAGTATTGCTATTCTGTTCATTTATTTTTGTTTAGCGGTTGTTTGTATAGGTTTTAGGCAATTAAATTTAAACCGCTTTATGTTTTATAATCATTTTTATAAAACGTTTTACCCTTCAAAGTAACCACAATCTTCAAATTCAAATTTGTCTTCTTTAAAAGTGAAATAATCAGTTACTCTAGCACCAATATAGTTATGCGGAAATTCACCAATTACTTTAAGTTTGTATACTAATTTATTATCCGTTTTTATAAAAAGTAGATTCAATTCTTTACCGCTATCATTATTTAGTTGAATTCAGATTCCATCATTTTTTTCTTTTTTACTAATTCAGTTATTTTTCCAATTCCAAAAACAAAGAGCGCAATAATTCCAGAAAAAATTAATCCAGTTATAAATGAAAAATTTCTTCCAGTATCACTTGTCATATTTCTCATTGCTTCTTGCTGTTCAGGCGTAATTTCATTTCCGCTAAAAAATCCGTCTTTATTTAAGTCAAATTTTTGTAGAGTCAGTTCAGATGTAAAGTCAGAATAAGTCGCTCCTCCAACAATCAGAAGATAAATTCCTAAAAATACAGTTGTGCTTATCCAAAACCATTTCCATTTCCCATTCGCGAATAACTTTTTTCTTTTAAGAAATATTACTCCCAAAGCTATTATTGAAATCAGGCTTGGAATTATTAAGTGATATGGTAAAGTTATTTCGCTCATTAGTTTTCTATAGGTTTTGTTAAATTACACACAACGTCTCGGCTATGGTTAGTACGGAAATTAAAAGTAATGAATTTCCTGTTAAACATTTAGTAAAACTTTTTATTTTGTTTTAATTTTTTGTTATTTTAAAGCCAAATTAAAAGATTTGGTAGACTTTATAAAAATACACTAAACTTTGAGTTAAGTACTAAAACCCGCATTGAGTATAGCCATTGTTGGTATTTGTTTTTTTAACTGCTCAATAATTCTGCTTCGGTCATTATTTTAATGGCTTTTTCAATATTGTCTTGTCCATCTGAAGATAAAAATGAACTTGTCAAGGGAATAGAAATTAAATCAAGATTTCCATTTTTATTTTCAAATTTAATCTTAAATTGAGGTAGAGTTATTCCTTTTTTTTCTTCCTTGAAAGTGATGCCTTTCACGTACTTTCTTTCTATTACGGTTTTGTCTGAGTTTCGCAGTTTGCTTATCATAATATATATAAGTACTAAACCTAATAATCCTAAACCTATAGCATAAGATGTGCTTCCAGTAGTATAGGTTTTAATGGTTATATTTAAAGCTATTATGCTAAATATTCCATAAACTAATAGGGTCTTAACTCTATTTAAGGTTAGACTTGCTTTATTCATATTCCCGAAAATACCTTTTTTAGACAATACTATCTTGTCGGGATAAATCTGACATATTCCGTCTTGAGTAATAAATATTTTTTCCATATAGTTGTTTTTAAATGAATGCCAATGTGTTTATATAAGATTAGTTGCGTGGTTTGAGCACCTAATTTAGCAAATAGAAACCGAATAGAAAATCTGTGAGGATTTTCGTAAGTAGGCTAGAACTAGCAATAAATTATATTCGGTGTTAGAGGTAGTTTTCTGCTATTTTTTCATTTTCTTTTGTAATCTATTTTCAATTTTTTCTTTGTCGGAAACTGAAACTTCTTTATCTAATTTTAGTTTGTTTAAAGCTACTTTATAGGTTTCGTTTGCTTCTTTATATTTTTCGAGGTGTTTTAGTGCGTCAGCTTTTAGTTCGTAATGTTGCCAGAAATCGGGAAATGACTTTATTCGATTATTTTGGTCAATAATAACGCTATTCCATTCTAGTTGATCAAAACAAAAATTTAAACCTAAACCAAAGCCAACAGTCGGTGAAGAATTATGATTAAAACCAACCAAATCATTGTATTGAAAGTTGATATTATTGTCTCCTTTCTCTAAAATGGTTGTGAATTTGAAAAAATCTTCACGTAATGAAATGTCATCCCATCTTTTGTCGCCAATTGCTAGATAGAGATTACCAGTTAGTTTTGATTCTTTTTCAAGTTCTTTTTTTACAATGTCATAAATGTCGGAATCATTTGGCCAATACGCTGGACTTATAGATATGCAATTATTAAAAACTGTATTATTTTTCAAGAAACAGTAAGTTGAAAAATAACCACCAAAGGAATGTCCCACAATAGTAATTTTCTTTTTGATATTGTACTTATTGGCTATCATTGGAATGACATCACTATCTAAAAACTTAAAAAGTTTCTTTTTTTCTACCAATTCTTCATTTCTGTCTTGGTGAAAAATACCTACTAAAATACTTTGAGGAATATCATCGTATAGATATAAATTATTCGTTGCTTGTAAAATTGTTCCAGTAATTTCCTCATTATCGCCATCTACATAAACAATAAGGTTTTTTGGTTCTTTTATTTTTTCATAATCTAATGGTAAACTAACCGTTATTTTTCGTTCTGTATCAAATATTTTAGATTTTATGATTAAGGTATCTGGCTTAGAATAAAATGAGTGAGATTGACAAAAAGAATTTGTTGTTAAGAATAATAAAAAAATTGATACTATTAATTTCATTTTGTGTTTAATTTTTTAATTGGTTTTTCAAATCTTGAGTAACTTTTTGTTAATTTGATTATTGTAAATTTTTTAATTCTTGTAAAACGTTTCCTCAAAATAACCGATTCTTTTTGGAAATGAGTGGAATTGCCCCTAACGGCTTTGGCTATGATTAGTAAGGGAATAAAAAGGCACTTTTGTTTCCGTTTAAGTGATTAGCCAAATGTTTTTGTTTGTTTTTATCTTTTCATTATTAAAAGCCAAAACAAAAGATTTGGTAGACTTTATAAAAATACACTAAACTTTGAGTTAAGTACTAAAACCTGCATTACGTGTAGACTTTTTTTTCCAACGTTTTTATTCTCCGCCCCAATCAGGATATTGTATTAGTCCCCAAAAATATCCGCTATTTTTATTAATAATATAAATTACATACTGATGCTCTCTTTTAATTGTCTTTAAGTATGTATGTTGATTTTTAGTAATCGGTTGAATACTGTCATTCATAAAAGTTGTTAAACTTTTAATCATTTGGTCATCCTCTGAGCCATGTAGTTTAAAGAGTTCGTTTTCTATCTTATCAGAATATTGATGCATTTCGTTTTGTATAATGAACTCTGATGCGGTTTTCGGGTCAAATTCTAGATGCACCCATATCATTCCTTCTAAACTATCGTAACAGTCAATTATTAAAATATTTTTTGGAAACTTAAATCCGCTTGTTTTTTCAAAGAACTCAAATCCGCAACTCGATTCTGTTTTTACATTTTTACAAGAAATTAGTGAAATGAAAAGTATTAAGGCAAAAGTCCATCTGCGTAACAGTTGTGTTTGAATGAAAAGTCCATCTGCGTTCTGTTTTTTTAATCCAATATTTCTTTTTCTAATGGTCAATTTAAGAGGGTTTTTGATTTTTAGTAAAATGTTGTAGACAGTTATTTTTCTATTATCCAATTAATAATCATATTTAGCGGTTCTTTATCCATTTCGTAAAGTGATGAGCCAACTTTACCATTTCTATTGGTTAAATAATGATTCAGACTATCAAATTCTCTTATTTCAATATTAGGATTTCTAAAAGATTTTACTAAATCAACTTCTTGCTTGTGATTAATAATTTTATCCTTTGTTCCTGTAAGATATAAAGTTTTTATAGAAAGATCCTTAACTGTATCTTCTAAATTAGTTCTAGCCATTTCTACTAAAAAAGTGTCTTTTAACAATACTATAAACCTTTTATTAAATCCTTTTTCTCTGATATACTTCTTTATTTCCTTTTTACAAGAATTAGGTGTGCTTTTACTTATTAAGTCTATATATCCTTTCAAAAATGACGTAATTTCTGTTTTGTTTTTTTCCTTGCGCATTACTTCTGGAATACTATTTTCATAATTCCTTTCAAATTGGTTAACTAGAAAAGCTCCATTTTTTATAATTGGTGTTTCAATTAAAATGACGAAATCTAAATCATTGTTAATAACATTAAGAGTTGCAATTCCACCAAGGCTGTGTCCTATTATCCCAATTTTTTTATCGAGAAATTGTTTTTGTAATTCCTTTAATGCGTAGCTTAAATCAGTTGACAAATCTCCCGCTAACTCAGAATAATCTCCTTCAGATTTTCCAATTCCACGCTCGTCAAATCTGTACACGGCAATATTGTTTTTTAAAAATTCTTCTGCTAACACAAAATGAGAGTGTCTTGTGTCTCGTCCACTTCCAGGTACTATAATTACTATTTTTTCAAAAACAGTTTTTGGTGTTATTAAGGTTCCAGAAAGTTTTAAATTATCATTTGTATTTTCAAAGTCAATTTCTTTAAAATCATAGTATTCTTTATTACTAATTTCTTTTTCATAATCATAAATATTCTGAGAACTAACGATTGAAAAACAAAATAATAAAATAAGCAAAAAAGTTTTTTTCATAATTGCGGTTATACATTGTTGCCATTAGTTTTTTTTCGCTTGAATTGCGCTACTTGATATTCCTTCGTATTCTTTTCCATAATCATTTTTAGTTTCGACTAGCATTTTCATATAAACTCTGTCGGCATCGATTTTCTTCTTGTATTGAAATCCACCTTTTTTCATTTTCAGAGTGTCTGGATTATATAGAACTTTTGGATTGTATGAAATACTGTCAACTATAATCACATTGGTTTTTTTATTTCGATTATAACCAACAAAAACAATTTCGCCTTGAACATCCGTATTCATCTTGTAAGTATTTTTATAATTCGGAATGTCTCTTAAAGAGATACTATCAAATACGTATTTGTTATTTATGTCCGCTAAAATTGTTTTCAGGCTGTCATTTTCCGCTTGCAGACTTTCAATACGTGCAATCGTATTTTCAGTTTGATTTATGTCCGTGCAACTAGAAGTCAGAATAGTCAGCAGTAGAAAAATTATTGTTTTATTCATTCGTTGGTTAAAATTAATGGCAACGGTTGGGCTAAGCTTAGTGCGGAGGCAAGGAAACTTTTCGTTTCCGTCTGCCGACGTAGCTAAAGCTTATTGTTTTGCTTTTTCTTTTTTTGTTCCAAAGCTAAATCCATAAGATTTAGCGACTTCATAAATATACACAGACCTTTCGGTTTTGCCCTAAAGTCCGCATTACGTTTAGGTTTTATTGTGTGGCGTTTTTTACCACCTAAACCTTAGTTCAATTCTGTCAGATTTTATTTTTTTTATTTCATAATTGGAACCTCTTATTTCGATAAATCGTCCATTAATTATATAAATATGTTTTTTTAATTCAGTTGGATTCTCAATCGTCCAATAAGTCTTTTCTTTATTTTTTGGCTCGTTTTTAGCAAGTCGGGTAAGATTTACATTTTTATTTATCAAAGCACCATTTTCCCATCCAGAAACGCGCCAAATACCAATAAAACTATTTGCTAAGGAGTCCGTCAACAGTGTCCTTTTATTTTTCAGCTCATTAAATTTTCTATAAAATAATCTTTGTTCCAAACTGTCGTAGTCAATTCCGTTCCATTCACAGTTTCCAATTATCTTTATTTTTTTATTGCCACCAATTTCTATGTCATAGTAGTCAATCGAAGATGATAGTAAAGAGCAACTGTCTTTCTGTTTTTTAGCTCTTGCAATGAATGTTTTGATAAAATCTAAATCGGATTTATTTATTTCAGTTGTCCATATTGAGTCAGTTTTGCTCCCGTAATAATAAAGAGGTCTTTTCTTTATGGCTATAATCTTACCTGACTCTTTAAATATGTCTATTCTATGACTAATAATACTCTCATCTCCAGTAATAAATTCAACTTTTAAATTAGAAAACTCTGCTAAATCGGATGCGCGTATTTTTTTGCTATCGTCGTTACACGAAAAGTTGGATAATAGAATAATTAAAATTAATAGATATTTCATTTTTTAAATGCCACACAACTATAAATAAACGCAATTAATTGCGTTTATTCCTTCAATATGGCTGTGTAAACGCACATTTTGGTTTTTAGTTTATTTTTCTTACAATTTATAAATGTTTTTTTATAGCAAAAAATAAAATGTATGGTTGTGCCATTTTATTACTTTTTTGGTGTTAATACGTGTATAGTTTGTATGTAAAAAAAAGCCTTGGTAAAATACCAAGGCCTTTGTTGTATGGCTACAACTTTACTTATAATTAAAGTTTTTATTTTTTTATGCTAAAACTAAATTTTGCTCCTTCGCCAACTTTAGAGGTTACATAAATGCTGCCACCAGATTTTTCTACTATTTTTTTTACTGTAGCCAAACCTATACCATTACCACGTACGCCGTATTTGTCTTGGTTGGCATTAACTTCAAATATTTTAAATATCTGTTCTTGCTTTTCTGTAGGTATTCCTGGGCCATTATCTAATACATAAAAATGGTAATGAGTATCAGAGTCAGATACACCTAGCTCTATTTTTATTTGTTCTTTATCATTATATTTAATGGCATTGGTTACCAAGTTTATTAATATTTGGTCTAATGCAGTTTCATTAAGGTACAAGTCTGTAATTGTATTTTTTAGGGTAAAATCTATATTTTGTTCAAAAGAAAAGAGTCCAAAAATGGTATTTTTAACAGTTTCTACTTTTACGTCTACTTTGTTTTTGCCTAAAATACTTTCGCTTCTGCTGTAATCTAACAAACCTTCTATTAAGCCTTTTAACTTGTCTGATGAGTCTATAATCATCTTTAAAATTTGTTTGCCCTCATCATCTATTTTAGCTTCATATATGTCTAAAAACATACTTGTTAAACTAGATACGTTGTTTAAAGGAGACTTTAAATCGTGTGCAGCAATAAAGGCAAAGCGTTCTAGGTCTACATTTTTTTCTTCTTGCTTTTGTAGTTCTTCTTCTAATCTTCTTTTACTTTTTCTAAGGCTAAGCAAGTTCATTACTTGTTTAGATAGTGCTTGTAAAGATTTTTGCTGATGCTCTGTAAGTATGTTTGGTTTTTGGTCTACAACACATAATGTGCCTAGTGGCAAACCTTCTTCTGTAGTAAATGGTACGCCTGCGTAAAACATTACACTAGTGTCTCCGGTTACCAATGGGTTATCATGAAAACGTTCGTCCTCACTAGTGTTTGGTACCATAAAAACCTGATTGTTTTTGTGTATGGCGTGCCCACAGAACGATATTTGTCTGTCCATTTCATCTACATCTATACCATAACTAGACTTAAACCACTGCCTATCTTTATCTATAAACGTTATCATGGCCATAGGCATATTGCAGATTTCTGCAGCTATAGCTGTAATGTTATCGTAGTCAGACTCTGGTAAGGAATCTAATATAGAGTAAGATTGTAGAGAATCTAACCTTTCTCGTTCTTTAATATGTTCTTTTGGTGCTATCATAGGTAGTAGCTTTTTTTACTTACAGTAGGTTGTAAAAAACGAAAAAAACGTATTTCACAGGACTTTACATACCTTTAAACGATGTTTTGTACATTATATTGTACAATAGTCAATAGCTTGCCAACTACAATTACACTATATGTTTTTGTATTTATTGTATTGCTCTGTTTTGCCTAGTTTTAGGTATAGTTTTAATAATTTTTGATGAGAATTTGCGCGTCCTTTTTTATGGTTGTCTACAGCAGATTTCCATACTTTTTCGGCATTTGCTAAATCTCCTTTTTTGTAATATGCTTCTCCTAATAGGTTTTTGGTAAAAACAGATGTAGAGTCTAACTCTAGGTATTTTATAGCTTGGTCGTACTTTTTTAATTTTAAATAAGCATTTCCTAAATTGTATACCACATCTAAGTTTCCGTTATCTGCTAATTTTTTACTATATTTTATAGTGCCTTCATAATCTTCATTACTGGCGCACAAAGATGCTAATATCTGAGCAGCAGAACTATTGCCTTGCTCAAAACTCATCTTATAGTATTTTTTAGCTTCGCTAAGGTTGTGGTTATTAACGTAGAGTAGGGCTAACTTGTTCATAGACCTAGTGCTGCCGTCCTCAATAGCCAATTTGTAGTATTCTATGGCTTTTTCGGTTTCTCCGTTTTGTTTGTACTTGTCTGCTAATGACTCATTAGATGGGGAGCAACTAGTTAACAGAAGCACAAATACAGAAATCTGTAGTAAGTTCTTCATTTTCATAGGTTAAAGTTCTTAGGTTTGTATATTTTCTTTTTTACCTATAATAGTGTTCAAATATTATAAAACCTCTTTTGGGGAAAAGAAGAACGGTTAAAAAGAACATTTAATTTTATATCATTTACAATCTTTTATTAGTTAATAACTGGGTGTTTATCACCTTAAAGGTAAGTTATTTAGGTCACAAAAATAAGGTTATTCTCTCAAATCTAAAAAAACTTTCTAATTAATTAACATATAACGTTTTAGTAGTTGTTTCTAGTTTTTTAAGTATGTTGGTTATATAGTCACATTTTATAACCTAATAAATGTATCTAAAGTTTAATTAGTACATAACTTTAAGTATGTATTTTTTTTCTAAAAATGGATAGCTTAAACGGTAGGGAAGAAGTTTATATTTTGTTCTTGTATAATTTTTTAAACTTAATAACTGCTTGGTTTTGTGTGTTGCTTAGCTTTTTGTTTGATAAAAACCAGTATACACGCCTTGCAATTAAAAAATCTCCGTTTAGCAAAGGAGTTAGGTTGTTTGCCGTTTGGTTAGAGAAGTATTGTTTTTCTTCTAGCATATGTATTAAAGCATCTACTTCTTGGTAAGTTTGTAATGTATTTGCATAACTGCTAATGCTTTCTAAATACGTGGGAGTTGCTTGTTTACTTGTTGTTGCAATAGATTTTAAAGCCGCTATTTTTTGCTCAGAATTTCCATTAACAAATAACTTTTTTATGTTTTTAAAATAGATGTTTTTTGTAGCGCTTTCAAAATAAGTAATTGTTGGTTTTGCAATTGCTGTTGTATTATTAATATGTTTAAAAATAGCTTCTAAATACGTTTTTTTATATAGTTTTCTTTGGGTTAGTTCTTTTAAGGCCAAGGCGTAATACGTAGGCTTTTTGGTTTTTATGTAAGCTGCTAATTGTTTTGCAGAAGCAGTTTTAGCGGTTAAGTGTTGTATGGTAGTAACTACATCTCCGTTTGCCCAATGCCATAGAGTAAAACAGGTAAGTGCAGCTCCGGGCACTGTATCTTTGGTGTCTAGTTCTAAAGCTGTGGCACCAGATATTGCGTCTATATTAGTGCTAAGTTCATTTTCTACGGTTAATATATCGTCTATAAAAACCTCTTTAAATGGCGAGTTTTTATTTAAAAGAATACGGTGTAGTTTTTTGTAGTCGTTAGCAGTAAACACATCTGCTTCGTATTTTTCTAGGGTAGCTAATTCTTCAAGCTCGTAACGTTGGTAATTACCTATGTCATCCCAATGTAAACGTACAGGAATTATTTTACACACATTTTCTAAACATATTACAGATTCTACATCCATAAAATACCCTGTAGTAAAACCGGCTTTATCTTTAACTTGGGTTAATACCGTATTAACAGGTGTTTTTTCTCCAGGATGATGAATAGTAACCTTGTGCTCTATGTTGTTAAGATTATTGTGATTCTCTTTTTGAAAAAAAATCAAGAAGAAAATCACAATAAGTATGTGTAGTTTATTTAGCATAATTATTTATAACAACGAACCTCAAACAGTTTTACATCATTAGCTCCGTAGGTTTCTGTTACTTTTATTTTAACAGCGGTTACTTTGCTACTGTTAAACTTAAATTTAATAAGCCTAGTTTGGTTATTGTCAATAGCTCCTAAATCTGTCCATTTACCATTTACCCTACCTTCAATTTTAATAGCTTTTACCATTTCTTTTGGTACACCATTTGTAAATAACTCATCATTTCTACTGTCTTTACGCATCATGATATTACGGTTTACATTTGTGTCGCATTTTATTTCTACGGCACACAATGCTGTAGGTGCATCCCACTCTAATTGTAATTCTGCAGGTAAGCCTTTAGACATCCAATGGTTAATTTTACCATCTATATCTCTAGAAATTCCGTTGGTAAGTAGTTTGGCATCGCCAGAAGAAGTTGTAGAAGCAAAAATTAAGCTTGCTTTTTTGGCTAAGTCTTTAAGGTCATTTGCAGGTCTTTTAGGTATGTAAACATCATCTCTAAGCAATTGTTCTTGCAAATCGTTTATATGGTTTTTACCCACTTCTCTGGGTAATATTTTCTTTTTAGTACAAATACTGGCTGCGGTACCAACAGCTTGTCCCATTAGTGCACAAGTTGCCATTATACGGCTAGATGATAATGCTATGTGGGTTTGGCTAGCATTACGACCAGCAAACATTAAATTAGAAATATTTTTAGAGTATAAACTTCTAAACGGAAATTCATAAATATTATGAAAATGATAATGAAAATGAGTTGGTGGTTCAGAGATATTATCTATGCCTCCAGGAATGTGTTCGTCTATTGGCCAACCACCAAAAGCAACTGCATCTGGGTAATGTTTGTGCTCTGTTAAATCTTTTTCAGACACAATATAATCTCCTATAAAACGACGAGATTCTCTACGGCAAGGCAAAGAACCAACCCAGTCTAAAGCTAAGTTTTCTGCCTCAGGAAATTTCCCGGAATTTTTAATAAAATCCCATACTCCGTGCAAATAACCCATTAAACGATGTCTGTTTTTTTCAAAATCTGCAATAATATCATTATCACTACCAAGCTCTACCCACCAAAGTCCGTCTTGGAAACCAGCAAATTTGCGTTTAGGATGTGCTTTTTCAAAATCATACTTTATTGCAAATGACGGTGGACTATATTTCATAGGTTTTCCCATATCTACAGAAGACATTAATAATGTGGCACCCATTTGCCATCCATCTGCAACTTTTGGCGCGTAGGTTTCATTAAATTCTGATGCTGCTTCTCTTCCTGTTCTGTATTCTGCTCCTGCGGTTGCTGCAAGTAAGCCATCTCCAGAACAATCTATAAAAATAGAGGCATTAAGTGTGTACAGCATTTCTGTAGAGGATTGCCAACACATTGCAGCCGTAATTTTGTTGCCATCCATAACAGCTTCTATTGCTTGTGTATTTAGCATTAGTGTTAAGTTTGGCTCGCGGGTTACAAACTCGTATAAAACATGGTCAAAAACAGGAAAAGATTCTTGCTCATTATAAAACCTGTTTAAAAGCAACATTTCTTCAATAATACCCGTTTCTCTTTCTGCTTTGCCACTTTTTAATCTGTTTACACCATTTAAATGTACTCGCATTTCGCTTGATGCATTTCCGCCTAATACAGCTCTGTCTTGTACAAGTACGGTTTTAGATCCGTTACGAGCAGATGAAACTGCAGCGCTAATACCAGCTGCACCACCACCAATAACAACTACGTCATAGGTTGCTGTTTTTTTTCTGTTTGGCATACCTGTTTTGCCACTTCCTAAATGATACCACTTGTCAGTATCTCTATTGTAAACAATATCTTCTGGGCCAGAGTGTGCTGTTGTTATCATAGGAATAACACTAGCAGCAACAGCAGCTTTAGTTCCTTTTTTAAAAAAATCTCTTCTTTCCATAATTCAGTATTTTGTATAATAAGTAGCTTGGTTTATTTTTTTGGTCTATTTCCTTGCCATCCTTTATTAAACTTTGTCATTAGTTTTTTTACTAGTTTTGGTTTAACATTGGCAATATTTGTAGTTTCTAACGGATCATTATCATGATCATATAATTCTATAAAAAGAGGTTGTTTCTGTGGGTTGTCTCTGTCTTTCCATACAATAAATCGATGCTTTTTTGTGCGCATTGCATATCCCATAAGTTTATTTTCAAACAAGTCTCTATCCCAATTTTCTTTTTGTTGGTTAATTATTCTGTCCTCAACATCTTTAATTAGCGGTCCAAAAAAAGTTTCTTTCATTGCGGGCCTTAATGGGTATGCTCCCCATTCTCTTAATGCAGGAGTAGGAAACTGACTAAAAGCAGCAGATTTCCATTTTTGTGCAGGGTTATTTATTAGTGGTTTAAAACTATACCCTTCTACATAATTTGGCACTGGTATATTTGCGTAGTCGCATAGGGTAGGGTAAATGTCTACCAACTCTACTAAAGCATCGGTTTTTTTACCTTTATTTTTGCTAGGCATATCTGGTGTCCAAATAATTAAAGGAACTCTAGTTGCAATTTCATAATTTGTGGCTTTGCCCCAAATTCCCATATCTCCTAAATGGTAGCCATGATCACTCCAAAGAATAATAATGGTGTTTTCTCTTAAACCTTCTTTCTCTAGCTCGGTTATTATTTTTCCTATTTGAGCATCTACATAGCTTACACAAGCTAAATATGCGTGCTTTAATTTAAGAGCTTGCTCGCTACTAATTTCTTCTTTTTTTGGTATGCCGCTTCTAGTTCTTAACTCAAAAGAAGCGTGTAAGCCCATTTCTGCACCTTGTTTTGGTCCTTGTTTTTCTAATGCTAATTTAATTTTGTCTGGGCTATATAAGTCCCAGTATTTTTTTGGAGATGTCCAGTTTAAATGTGGCTTGTTAAATCCTAATCCAAGAAAAAATGGGGTATTGCTTTTAGCGCTCATTTCTTTCATAGTTGCAATGGCTAATTCAGTATTGTATCCATCTAAATATTCATTGTCTTCTACATCTGCGTTTTCATAAGCCGGACCCATTGCCAATCCGTATTTGGCTACTTCACCATATTTGGCAATCATTTTAGTTCTTTGTTCTTTTCTATTTTTATTATTTTCTTCTAAAGCAAAACCGCCAGGTCTTTTAATGTTTTTTACAAACATACTATCTATTGCAGGTTGTCTGCTCCATGACAATTCATCATCTAAATCTCCATGATGAAAAATTTTACCACAATACACAGTTTCATAACCGTTATTTTTAAATTGCTGTGGTAGGGTAACTACATCCGGATTTACATCTCTAAACTTTATGTAGTTATGATAAACACCACTTGTCTCTGGCCGTATGCCTGTAAGCAAACTTGCTCTAGATGGTCCGCAGATTGCTTGTTGGCAATATGCATTGTTAAACAATAAACCTTCGCTTGCTAGTTTGTCTATATTTGGAGTAATGGCAATGTTAGATCCGTAACAACCCAATTCTGGTCTTAAATCATCTATTGCAATAAAAAGTATATTAGTTTTTTTTTGAGAATAACAGCTAATTGTTATCAAAATAAAACAGATTATTTTAATTAATTTTTTCATTCTAAATTGAGTTGGTGAGTCTTCTCAAATCTAGAACAAACTCTTATAAAAGGACTAAAAAAGCACCTTACAAAAACTTAACATTACTATTTTAGTGTCTTTTTTTACTTAACTTTAAAAAAGGCTATTAATTATTTAAAATGTGTTTAAGTTTATGTTTTACAGGGGGTTATTGCGCTTAAATATTGTTATTATTTTTTTTGTATTACTTAATGCGTCGCTTATAAGCACCTTACAGGCGCAACAATTTCATGCATTTAAGGTAGATGTTAAAAAGCGTGCTGTTTATTATAACAGTAGTGTAACTGATATTAAAAAAGAGTATGATGCTGCTTTAAAAAATAAAGACTCTTCTAAGGCAATTAATAGGTTGCTAAATTTATGTTTTTTAGAGCGTGTTAATCTTAATTATAGTGATGCTTTTAGGTACGGAGGTGATGCTTTATTAATGGCAGAAGAAATAAAAGATACTCTTTTAATGGCTAAATCAAATGAAGAATTAGGATACTTAAATTACCTTTTTAAGCAAGATGATTTAGCGGGAGACAACTTTAAAAAAGCAAATACTTTTTATAGAATTTCTTTTGATAAAAAGAAAATTCAGCTTTCTGATATGTATAGTGCTAATTATAATTTAGCCTTGTATTATCAGCGAAAATCTAACACAAAAATGCTAGAAAAATATATTGCTAATTGTGAAGAGATTGCTGTTAAGACAAAAATAAACCCAATTTATAAGGCTTATTTAAATGAGAAAAAAGCATCTATATTAGAAAAGAATAATAACTTAAATGAAGCCTTAAAATTATTAATAAGCTCTGAAAAAATTATTGATGAAAGTCCGGCATCTATACACAAGAGTTTTTTAATTGTGCTTTACGCAAGATTAGGAAAAATTTACAGAAAGAAAAACAATCTAGAGTTAGCAAAACAGTATTATGAAAAAGCACTAGTTATAAAAGACATTGAAGGGGAATTAACTTTTTATATGAGCTATGTGTATGCAAAATATGCAAGTATATTATATAAACTTAAAGATTATAAAAATTCATATATTAATTTACGTAATGCTAACGATATTAATGATGAGTATCTTAATCCTAGGAACGATAGCAATCAGGGTTTTTTAACAATTCATGATCATTACAATGTTCAACTAAACGAAAAAAATAAAATACTAAACCAACAAAAATTAGAGTTGGCTAGCCAAACACAAGAAATATTGCGTTTTAGAATCTTGTTTTTTGTAATTGTGTTTTTATTAATAATAGTAGCATTAGTAATTAGGTCTAGGGTACGGTTTTTAAAACACCAGAAAAAACAGCAGGACTCTAATGAGCAGATTGCAATTAAAAATAGTGAGTTAATGATTAATACGCTACAATTAATAGAACGTGAAAAAGTAATAAAAGAACTAAGTGATTATATAGAAAAAGAAAACACAACTACTAAAACACCAGCAATTTTAAAATTGATAAGAAAACGTTCTGTTACACTTTGGGAGTCTTTTAATAATAGATTTTTAGCTCAGAATGAAGGCTTTTATGAGCGTTTAAAACATAAAGTTCCAGATTTAAGTTCTGCAGATTTAAAAGTGTGTGCCTTAATTAAGTTAAATTTTAGTGGAAAAGAAATGGCTTATTTACTAGGCATTTCTATTGGTAGTGTACACGTAGCAAGGCATAGGTTACGTAAAAAAATGAAGATAGACAGGGATATAAATTTGGTTAATTATATAAACTCTATTTAAACTACTGTATAAAACAAAAGAGTCGTACTGTATGTACGACTCTTTATAGTTTACAAATAAACTAACTCAAACAATTGAGAACTAAACTAACTTTTATATTAATATCCAAAGTTTTGTGACATTGTTGGTGCCTTTTCTACTTCAGATGCTGGTAGTGGCAAGTAATAATGTTGTGTTAACCATGGTCTTTCTACTACTGTTACTTCTTGGCTTGTTTCTGTGCCGTCTGTTGCTTTTGTCCACTGTAGTCCTTTTACATCAAAACCTAAGTGGTCTTCATTCATCCATCTTCTTTCATCAAAAAAGTTGTGACCTTCAAAACAAAGTTCTATACGTCTTTCTCTTTTTATGGCTTCTAATAAATCATTTCCTGTTGCAGTTATTGCTGGCTGTAATGCCCTGCTAGAAACTTTGTTTAAATAAGTTGTAGCAACACCTTCATTACCCAAATGGTATTGTGCCTCTGCATAGTTTAAATACACCTCTGCTAGTCTGTATAAAATGTATGGGCGTTCTGGAGATATACCAGTTAAGCCATCAATCATACCTTCTTCATTTAATGTACCAACACTTTCATCTTGAAACTTTCTAATATTGTATCCTGTTTTAGAAGAGTGTTGTTTGTTTCCTAATCCTTCAGGTGAATCTAACCCATGAGGGTTTGCAGTTACATCTTCAGATAAAAAATATTGTACTTTACGACCTCTAAACTCTGCACCGTTGTAATTAAGGTCTGCATAGTATCTCATTTCTCTACCATCATTAGGATTATTAGGGTCAAAACCAGCATCATTAGTTGTGGTACCATCTGCCATATTAAATTGCAAAGCAAAGTTATGTGTTGGTGCGGCTAATGCCCAGCCGCTATATCCGCTAGGAGAAAAAGTCTGGTCTGGAAGCGAATTGGTATCGGTACCAAAATCATAATAAAGTGCACTGTATGGTCTAGCAAATAGAATATCTTCATTTGGTGATAAAAATAAGTTCTGATATTCTTTTGCATTTGCTACGGCAATTAAATCTCTAGCGCCAACAATATCTATTATTGCTTTTGCAGCGTCTGCAGCATCTTGCCATTTGTTAGGTTTTGTGTAAACATAAAGTGGATCGTTACTAGGTGCAAATGCAGGGTCATGTAATTTACTAGCTGCATATAATAATGTTCTAGATTTTACAGCTAAAGCTGCTAATTTGGTAGCTCTACCAAATTCTCCACCAGGTCTTGTTTCAGGTAAAACTGTTGCAACATCATTTAGTTCACTTACAATAAAATCTACGCACTCCTCATAACTGTTACGTGTTAATGCAAAATCATCATCTAAACCTAAAGCATTTTCTAAAATTGGTACTCCGCCATAAAAACGAATTAACTTACTGTAGATATTAGCACGTAAAAAACGCATTTCGGCTTTTAAAAGAGTTACTGTTTCTGGGTCTTTTTCCATAGCAGCACTATCATCTACTTTGTCTAAAAACTCATTAGCTAAACGCACATAATCCCAATAATTATCCCATTTTCCGTTTAGCATACCAACAGTACCAGGCGTCATACCTGCTCTTAGTCTAAACTGGTCTAATAGTTTAAAGTTAAAAATAGCCTCATAAGAACCTACTTCTAAATTAAATCTACGTCCCCACCATTGTCTTTTGTTTACTCCCCAGCTTTCTGTACTGTTGTAAACAGTGTATACTAGTCTTTCTAGCTGTTCTGGATCATTGTATATTAGATCTTCTGCAAAAGCATCTCTAGCTTCTACATCTAATACATCATTACAACTAGATAAGCTAAATACGGCAATTGCCAATAACGCGTATATTAATTTTAAATTTTTCATATCTGTATTTTTTTATATTAGAAACTAAAGTTTACACCTAACGTATATGTTTTTAAAGATGGGTATGTACTACCTATAAAGTTGTTGTAACCGGCTGCCTCTGGATCTAAGCCAAGCTTGTAAACATCAGAAAACATTGTAAATAAGTTTAAGCCTTTAGCAAATATTTTAATGTCACAAAATTTAATTTTGTCTTTAGGTATGGTGTAGCCAACTTCTATTTCTTTAAGTCTTAAGAAAGATGCATCTTCTAAGTATAAATCTGCTCCTTGAAAATTAGCAGAATTACCACTTTGGTTTCCGCTAAAACTATCACTTTGTCCAAAAGCTCTTGGGTATTTAGAGTCTCTGTTTGTTGGTGTCCATCTTTGGTTAAATACATATTCTGGTTTTGCTCCAGCCTGATCAAAAAACACTAACATTTTAGCTTCTGCTTGCCCTTGAAAAAGGAAGCTCATGTCAAAATTTTTGTATTTAAATCCTCCAAATACGCCATATTGTATTTGTGGTATGTTAGAGCTAAAATCTCTTACTCTATCATTAGCGTCTATTTTTCCGTTGCCATCTGTATCTAAATAAATAGGCTCACCTTCTACAGTACCATTAAGTTTAACATCTGTAGCGTCTACTTGTGCTTGGTCTCTAAAAATACCAGCAGTTGGGTATGTAATATAAGAGTCTATAGAGTATCCTTCTCTTTTTCTCCATTCTGGTACGTCTTCAGCTTCTGCTAAGTAAACAACTTCATTTTTTGCTTTGGTAACATTACCACCAATATTATAGCTAAAGTTATCTGTTACTTGCTGGCTCCAACCAAGTTCTAGTTCCCATCCAAAGTTATCTACTTTACCAATATTTTCTGCAGGTAAAGTTAAACCTGCTGCATCTGGTATAGCAGCTGCTCTTGTAACCAATATATCTTCTCTGTTTTGATAGAAATAATTAAAATCACCTGTTAGCTTACTGTCAAACATAGAGAAAGCCAAGCCAATATTTTTCATATAAGCTGTTTCCCATGTAATGTTAGGGTTTGGTACATTGTCTGGTGTGTAACCATTGTAGCTAACACCAGGAGCTCCAAATACATAAAAATTTGGGTTAGCAGTGTTAGTTGGTCCTCCATAATCAAAACGTGTTAAGTATTGAAAAGCTCCAATACGATCGTTACCCATTTTTGCCCAAGATCCTCTTAGTCTTAAATCTGTTAACCAATCTGCATTGTCTAAAAAAGATTCTTTGTTAATTGCCCATGATGCTGCAACACCAGGGAAGGTACCATATCTTTTGCCTGGTCCAAAGTTACTAGAACCGTCATGGCGAATTGTAAAGTCTACAAAATATTTCTTTTTGTAATCGTAAGAGAAAGATCCAAAGTAATTAACTCTTCCCCATTCTTGAGATGTTCCATATGATTGTTGCCCATCATCACTACCAGCAAATAATTCTGTGTGCTCTTTTGTTGGAAAACCTTGACGTTGAGCCCAAAACTGTCTTTGTTCAGATTGTGCTTGCTCATAACCTACAAAGGTGCTTATAGAATGGTTTTCTCCTAGCTTTTTCTTATAGTATAATGTTGCGTTTGCTTGTACTTCATCAAATTTCCAAAAACCTTCTCTAAGTATTCTTTCTCCACCTCTTTGAGATTTACCAGTAGATGGTACATATTCTCCTGTATCTCCTTGGTAAGTGTATACAGTCCATGGTGTGTACCATGATTTCTGATCGTTATTTTGTCTGCGTATACCAACAAAGGTTTTAAACGTTAATCCTGGAGTTATTTTTTTTAAGTCCCAATCTAAAGAAAAACGTCCACGTAAAGTATTGTCTATTCTTTTTAAAAAGCCAGACTCGTTACTAGACATTACATATGGGTTAGCTCCGTTTTCGCCACCCCAACCAGGTAAACCATTTGGGTAAATGCCAACTTCTGTAGGCTCATTAGTATAAATATGCTTGTAAATAAAACCTGCATCTACACCAGGTTCTTGGGTGTTTCCAAATCTTCCAGAAATATCTACACCTAATTTAATATCATCTGTAATTTTAATATCTAAGTTAGAGCGTACTTGGTTTTGTCTAAATTTTAAATCGCCAGACTTAAATAAACCTACTTGCTTTATAAAGTCACCACTAACAAAATATTTTACATTTTCACTACCACCAGAAATAGAGATTGAGTTTCTAGACTCTGGAGATGTTTTAGCAAAAGTTAAATCGCTCCAATCTGTACTTGGAAAATTTATAGGATCTGTTCCTGCTGCGTAATTGTCTATTTGTTCTTGTGTAAAACGAGGAGCTTGTCCTAACCTATCTGTAATTTCATTTTCATAAATCGCATATTGTTCAGACGACATAAGATCTGGTCTTACAGAAAATGATGATAAGTTATATGATGATGAAATGTTAATTCTTGGTTTTCCAGATTTACCTCTTTTAGTAGTTACTAAAATTACACCGTTTGCTGCTCTTGCACCATAAATTGCTGCAGCACCATCTTTAAGTATTGTAATAGATGCTACATCTTGTGGAGCTAATTGAGAAAAAGATCCTGATACTACACCATCTATTAATATTAAGGGTGAGTTATTGTTTAAGGTAGATTTACCTCTAATTAATAAAGATACGTCTCCTGTAGATCCAGGATAACCACCTCTATCATTCACAATTAAACCAGACACTTTACCTGCTAAAGATTTGGCTAAATCTTTATTAGACGTTTTTTCTATATCTTCACTTTTAATAGCACTAACAGAGCCAGTAACTTCTCCTTTTTTTCTTGTTGTATATCCTAAAACAACTACTTCTTCTAGGTTTTCAGCATCTGTTTCCATTTTTAAATTAATGGTAGATTTACTGCCTACAGTTACTTCTTGTGTTTTGTAGCCAATATATGTAAATACTAAAACAGTATCATTGCCATCTACTGTTATACTGTAATTACCATCAAAATCTGTTGTTGTTCCGTTAGTTGTTCCTTTTACAACAATACTAACACCAAGCATTGGTCCCATATCATCAGATACGCTACCTGTAATTGTTTTTTCTTGTGTATTTAAAGTTGTATTGTCATTAGCGCTAGCTTGTAATGGTATTGCTAATGAACTAAATAAAATAAGTTGCAATAAAAACAACTTATTAAATAAGGAAAAGTAATTTCTACTTTGTTCATTTTTTGGTTTTTTCATAATTCTGAGTTGTTACGTTAGGAGTTTTTTAGTTACATAGTGTTTTGTATGCTAAGCATTAAATACTTGAACATTAATACGTGGTTTTTGTAGTTCATTTTCTTTAAGATGAATTGCATTTATTCTTTTACAAAGAAAAAGTGTTATTGAAAAAAATGCGGACATCATAAAAATTAGTTTCATATCCCAAAAGAAACGTAAAAAACAGGGTGTCTATTTATCAATTTTACCTTTCGATAACATTATTTTAACCTTTTTGATTAAAAAGGGCTTGTTTTAAGGTAAGGAGATGTAAATAGGGGTAAATGACCCTTGACTGTAGTTGTTTTAAGGTCTAAATGGCTTGTTAGTAGGTAATAAGATGAGGTGTAAAAAAACTCCTTACTGTATTTAATAAGGAGTTTAGTGTATTGTAATTTTAATAGCTAGTTATTTAGGAATAAGAAATGTGTTATTAAAAGTAGCCATTGTGCTGTCTTTCCACATTTCTTGCAAATACGTAGGGTCAAACCAAAGTGGTTCTGTATGTGTTTTACTCCATTTTTCTGCATCACTAACAAGTGAGTTTAATATGTCTGGGTGTTTTGTACTTAAGTCATTCTCTTCTCCAATGTCTTCTGTAATTTTAAAAAGCTTCCAAGGTTGTTTGCTAACTTTTAGTGCTTTCCATTCGTCTTTTCTTGCAGATACATCTGTGTAGCCTTCTCTGTGGCGCATAGCAAATAAAGTTTCTTTTTTATGCAGATCTTTATTAGTTAATATAGATTCCCAAGCATTTTTTCCGTCTAAAATTTTATTGTTAGGAATCCTCGCTTTTGCTAAATGAGCCAAGGTAGGGTAGAGGTCTAAACTGTTAATTGGGAAATTATTTTGTTCTCCTTTGGCAATGTGTTTTGGCCAATACATAAACATTGGTACGCGGTAACCACCTTCCCAAGTATCTCCTTTTCTTCCGTGTAATGGAAAATTGGTTGCGCCATGGTCTGTATTTCCGCCGTTATCACTTAAAAATATAATTAAAGTATTTTCTAATTGATTTGTTTCTTTTAATGTGTTTACAATGGCGCCAACTCCTCTGTCTACAGCGTAGACCATTGCCGCATAGGTTTTTCTGTCTTTGTCTTTTATGTCTAAAAATATTTTTAAATCTTCTTCTTTGGCTTCAAGCGGTACGTGTGGTGCGTTGTAGGCTAAATATAAAAAGAAGGGTTTCTCTTTAGTAGATGCCTCTTTAACAAAACGAGAAGCTTCTCTAGAAAAGGCATCAGTTAAATATTCTGTTTCTTTAACTTCTTTGCCATTGTGTTCTAAAGGCAGTATGTAATCTCTAATTATTTTTTTGTTGGCCTTCTTTTGTTTTTCATATTTAGGACGGTATTCTTCAGGAAAGTAGTTATGCCCTCCGCCTAAAAAACCATAAAAATCTGTAAAACCTCTTTGGTTAGGGTGAAACTCTTGTGTTGCTCCTAAATGCCATTTTCCAATAGCTCCTGTGTAATAGCCAGATTCTTGTAGTGTTTTGGCTATAAATTGCTCGTTAGTAGAAATACCTTTGCCCAAAGATTCTCCGTTAGCAGGTAAATTAAACTGTGAGCCAATTGTATGCGGATACCTACCTGTTAACAATGCTGCTCTACTTGGGCCACAAAACGGATGTGCAACATAAGCCGAGGTAAACATTGTGCCATTACTAGCTAATTTATCTAACTCAGGAGTTTTAATATCTGTACTGCCATTAAAACCAACATCAGAATAGCCTAAATCATCACAAAGCACAAGTAAAATATTGGGTTGCTTTGTGTTTGTGTCAACTTTTGGAGTTATTTGCGCTACTTTTTTTGGTTTATTAGTACAGCTTAATACCAACAATGATGCTGCAAAAAAAATAGTTTTAGAGTTTTTAAGTAATATCATAATTAAGATTAGTTAAGTTGTGCTAAGTTTCCTTTCCAACCTTTATTAAATTGTGCTAATAACTTAGTTACTAGTTCAGGGTTTTCTTTCGCAATATTTATAGTTTCTGTTGGATCTTTTATATGATCGTATAGTTCTATAAAAATAGGCTCAGCATTTTTATTAGTATAATCTTTCCATACTATAAATCTGTAGTTTTTTGTACGCATAGAGTAGCCCATTAATTTATTTTCAAATAGGTCTCTATTCCATTTATCTCCTTGCTGTTTTTTTATTTTAGCCTCTACTTCTTCTATTAAAGGACCAAAAGAAGTTTCTTTCATACCTTTAGACAGCGGGTTTGCAGCCCATTCTCTTAATGCAGGCGTAGGAAACTGACTAAAAACGGCTGTTTTCCAGTCTTGTTTAGGGTTGGTTAAAAGAGGTTTAAAACTCTGTCCTTCTACAGTGTTAGGTACTGCAACATCTACCAAGTCACAAAGAGTAGGGTACATATCTACAAGTTCTACTAGGGCATCTGTTTTTGTACCTCTAATATTTTTAGACATACTAGGAGCAGAGATAATTAAAGGTACCCTAGTGGCAATTTCATAATTAGTTGCTTTTCCCCAAATGCCCATATCTCCTAAGTGCCAACCGTGATCACTCCATAAAATAATAATGGTATTATCTCTTTGTCCAGATTCATCTAACGCTTTTAACATACGTCCAATTTGTGCGTCTATGTAACTAACGCAAGCCAAATATGCATGCTTTAATTTTATAGCTTGCTCGTCACTAATACCACCTTTTTTAGGAATATCGGCTCTTGCTCTTAATTCAAATGATGCGTGTAAACCCATAGTTGCACCGTCTTTTGGAGCATTTTTTTGTGCAGCTAACTTTATATCTTCTTCATTGTATAAATCCCAATATTTTTTTGGAGCTTGCCAATCTAAATGTGGCTTTTTCATTCCTAAACCTAAAAAAAATGGTTTGTCTGGGTTTTTACGCAGCATATCTTTTAATGTAGCAATTGCTAAGTCTGTGTTATAACCGTCTTCATATGTATTATCAGGGTAGTCTGCAAATTCATAAGCAGGACCTTTTCCTAGTCCATTACGCAATGCATTTTTGCCATATTTAGCAATCATAGCTGCGCTATTTTCTTTTTGCATTTTTATATTTTCGGGCAATTTAAAGCCAAATTTCGGCTTTTTTTCACCGCTCAATACGCTATGCGGTACTGGTTTTCTGCTCCATGATAACTTAGGATCATTGTATTTTCCGTGAAAAATTTTACCAGTATGCACTGTCTCATATCCATTAGCCCATAATTGTTGGGGTAGTGTTACTATATCTGGATTGGCATCTCTAAAATAGGTAAAGTTTTCTATTACATTAATGCTTTCTGGTCTGGCTCCTGTCATTAAACTAGCTCTAGACGGACTACAAATAGCTTCTTGGCAATAGGCATTGTTAAATTGTAAGCCTGTATTTGCCAAGGCATCTATGTTTGGACTTTGTGCAATTTTAGAACCATACGTACCAAGTTCTGGGCGTAAATCATCAATAGCAATAAATAAAATGTTGGGCTTTTGCTTTACTTGCTTTTTGTTTTCTTTTTGAGATTGACAACTACTAATAATAAAAAGTAGAAGTATTATTGGTGCGTATTTCATTATTTGCTTCAGAAAAGTTAATATTTGATACTATCAAAAGAACTTAAAAGTAGCAATTTAATATGCTTATAATTTATCTATAGCATACACTATTTTACCTTTTTTATGTTCTTTGTAAGTGCTTTAGGGTGTATGTTTAGTTTTTAGAGGTAATAAAAGCTTTGTTGCTATAAATTAGTATCTTTTATCTGTGTTAAAATAAAGTGTTAATACAGTCTTTACGCTGCATTGTTCTACTTATTTTTGTGTAAATTTAAAACATAGACATCTTTACAAAACTAAATATTAAGATTTATGACCAAGCTAAAAATTAATGGAGAAATACATACTATAGATGTAGATCCGGATATGCCTTTGTTGTGGGCAATAAGAGATATTATAGGTTTTACTGGAACCAAATTTGGTTGCGGTAAAGGTTTTTGTGGTGCTTGTATGGTTTTAATGGACGGCAATGCTGTAAATTCTTGTCAATTACCTGTTTCTGCGGTGGGAGAAAATGAATTAATTACAGTAGAGGGGCAAACAGAAAACCTTCAGTTATTACAAAAGTCTTGGGCAGAACATAATGTACCACAATGTGGATTTTGCCAATCTGGACAATTAATAACTGCAACTGCTTTGTTAAATGGTAATAGCAACCCGTCTGATGAAGATATTAATAATGCAATGGTGCGTAACATATGTAGATGTGGTACATATCCGCGTATAAAAAAGGCAATAAACCATTCTGTTGAATTAAAAAACAAAGGCTAGTTATGAAGGATGTTAAAAATGTGAGTCGTAGAAGTTTTTTAAAAGGTCTAGGTTTGGCTTCAGGAGGTTTAATAATAGCTTCTGGTACAACGCTTTTTACAGGTTGTGAGCCAAAAGAAATAATAGAGTTTAATCCTAATTTATTTGTTCAGCTTAATTCTGATGGTAACCTAATTTTAGTAGCATCAAGATCAGAAATGGGACAAGGTGTACGTACTTCTCTAACGTCTGTTATTGCAGATGAGATGGAGGCAGATTGGGATAGAGTAAGTATTAAACAAGCTGTAGGTGATGCTAAATATGGCGATCAAAATACAGATGGCTCTAAAAGTGTACGTCTTTTGTATGAAGAAATGCGTAAAATTGGTGCTGCTACAAAAGCAGTTTTAATTGCTGCTGCTGCTAAAAAATGGGAAGTTCCTGCATCAGAATTAAAAGCAGAAAACCATTTTGTTATAAGTAATAGTGGTAAAAAAATAGGATTTGGAGAACTTGTAGAAATCGCAAAAACTATAGAGGTTCCCAAAGATGTTGTTTTAAAAGATCCTAAAGATTTTAAATATATTGGTAAGTATTTACCAAGTAAGGATGTAGAAAACTTATCTAACGGAAGCGCTGTTTTTGGTTTAGACAAGCGTTTAGATAATATGAAATTTGCAGCAATAAAACGTTGTCCTGTTACTTTTGGTACAGTAAAGTCTTTTGACAAAACTGAAGCCTTAAAAATTGCAGGTGTTATAGATGTTGTAGAAATTCCTAGAGTAGAAAAACCTTTTGGTCCATTAGGTGGTGTGGCTGTTGTTGCTACAAATACATGGGCGGCTTTTAAAGGTAAAGAGGCTTTAAAAGTAGAGTGGGATTTGGGTGATAACAAAGGTTATAACTCAGATGCTTATATGGAAGAGTTAACAGCTAACGTACATAAAAAAGGTAAGGTTGCTAAGTCTGTTGGTAATGTAGATGATGCGTTTAAAAAAGCATCCAAAACAATAGAAAGTACCTACCAACTGCCACATTTGGTACATACGCCAATGGAGGTGCCTAATGCTGTTGCTTGGGTGCAAGGTGATAATTGTGAAATTTGGGCACCAACACAGGAACCACAACGTACAAGGACAGAGGTTAGTGCTTATTTAAATACAGACGAAAAGAATGTTACCGTAAATGTGACATTTTTAGGTGGTGGTTTTGGTAGAAAATCTAAACCAGACTATGTGGTAGAAGCAGCAGCTATTTCTAAGGCAATTAATGCTCCTGTACAGGTTATTTGGACAAGAGAAGATGATGTAAAACACGGATATTACCATACCGTAGCTGCACAATATATGAAAGGTGGTTTAGATAAAGACGGAAAAGTAACAGGTTGGTTGCATCGTTTTGCATTACCATCTATAGGTTCTACATTTTCTCCTGGTATTTTGCATCCTGCTCCGTTTGAAGCTTCAAGTGCAACTAATGTACCTTTTGAAATTCCTAATATGCAAGTAGAAACCGGTGAAGCGCCAGCACACGTTAGAATAGGTTGGATGCGTTCTGTTATAAATATTCCTCACGGTTTTGCAATAAATGTTTTTGCTGATGAATTAGCTAATGAGGCAGGAGTAGATCCGTTAGAGTTTAGGTTAAATTTAATTGGTAGTGACCGTATTGAAGATACAAAAAATGAATATAAATATGATACTGCTCGTTTAAAACACGTGCTAAAACAGGCTGCTAAAAATGCAGATTGGGGTAAAGAGTTACCAGAAGGTCATGCAATGGGACTTGCTGTACATTATAGTTTTTTATCTTATGTGGCTTCTGTAGTTGAGGTGTCTGTTATAAATAATAAAGTAAAAGTGCACAACATACATTCTGTTATAGATTGTGGCTTGGCTGTAAATAAAAATACAATTATTGCACAAATGGAAGGTGCTGCTATTTTTGGTATGTCTTTAGCTTTCTATGGTAAAATAACGGCTAAGGATGGTGCCATAGAACAAAACAATTTTGGTGATTATCAAATGTTACGTATGCCACAAGCACCAAAAATTCATGTAGAAATAGTAGAAAATAATGAAAAACCAACGGGTGTTGGTGAGCCAGGAGTACCTGTTATTGCGCCAGCAATTGTTAATGCAATTTTTAAAGCAACGGGAGATAGGTATAGAAGTTTACCATTAAAAGATCATAAGTTAGTGTAATTACCTATATTTAATTAAAATATAAAAAGGGGATAAGTTGTACAACTTATCCCCTTTTTTAATAAAAACTAACGTGTTATTTATTCCCAAACAACTGGTAAAAACACAGTCATTTCACTTTCTTTTTCATTGTTTCTGTTAGACCAAGCATAATAAGGAACAAAGGTTGTATTGTAAGTGTTCCACTCTGGTTTTTTTACTTTGTGATACATTTTATCTGCCTTACTAGCATCCTTACGTAGTAAAACGTTTCCTGTTATTGCAGATACTCCACCTAAAAAGTCTGGCCTGTACTCAGATTTTAGTTGAGACGCATCACCTTTAATAAATACATCTAAAATACTAGTGTCTTTAGGTAAATCTGCAGATTCTACACAATATACAAGAGGACCTCTTTTTATGGCTACTTGGTTACGTACTTCTTCAATACGTTCATGACCTTCTACAAAATTTATATCTAATGGCATTGCAACACGTATTACATCATCTTTTTTCCATTGTCGGGTAATAGTAGTAAACTCACCAGCTTTTACAGTAGCGTTAATCTCTTTGCCATTTACTAGTACTTTTGTGTTTTCTGCCCAATCCGGAATTCTAACAAGCACATCAAAAGGAGTGCTTTTACAGGCTTGCATTGTTATTTTTACATCTCCATTCCAAGGGTAAGCTGTTTCTTGTTTCAACTCTAACTTAGAGCCATCAGTAAGTGTTGTTTTTAATATGTTACCACCATAAAGGTTTACAGCAATACCATTTTTAGATTTGCTATATGCCCAGCCAGATACTTTTGCAATTGTACGAACTAGGTTTGGAGGACAACAAAAACAGTCTAAATAAGCTTGTCTTGTTGGGAACTCTGTGTTCATTTTGTCATAGTCTCTAGAGCCGTGAATTACTCTAAGTGGATTAGCGTAGTAATACCTGTCTCCTTCTAAATTAATACCAGATAATGCACTGTTGTATAATACGGTTTCCATAATATCTGCATATTTAGATTCACCGTGTACGCCAAGCATACGATAGCTAAACATAGAGTTGCACACATTGGCACAAGTCTCATTATATGCAGTCATATTTGGCATCATGTACTCGTCTATAAAACCTTCTTCAATCTTATCTCTATTAGTTGATGCTCCGTAGTGAGTTTGACCAACAGCACCGGTTACGTACATTTTTTTAAGTGCAACATTCATCCATAATTTATCTAAAGCATCAATTAAGGCTTGTTCTCCTGTTTCTGCATAAACATCTACAGCTCCGGCATAATAATACAAGGCTAAAACTGCGTGGCCAACTGCTTCATCAGATTTACGTAAAGGTGTACGCTCTTGTACCATATCTCCAATAGGATATCCTTTTGTTTCTGGTGTTTCTGCAACTTTATAAGATCCTCTGTTGTTAATAAATTTCTCTGCTAATTCTAAATAGCGTTTGTCTTTTGTTGTTCTGTACAATTCTACTAAGCCCATAATTTGTGTTTGGTTAAAACCAAAACGACCATAACGCTCATCATCTGTCATAAATAACGAGTATAACAAATCTGCGTGTTTAACGGCAATTTCTAAAAAATTGGTCTGTCCCGTAATTCTGTAGTGAATACAAGCACTAGTTAGTAAGTGACCAGAATTGTACATTTCATGAAACTTTCGGTTTTCATACCTAGAACGATCATCTTTTAACTGAATTTGAGTCTGTAGGTAGCCATCTTTTTCTTGTGCTTTTCCAATGATGTCAATATAACTATCTATTTCTTTTAATAAGGCTTCATCTTTATTTTGTGCGTAAACATACATTGTGGCTTCCATAAACTTATAAAAGTCACCATCGTGCCAATGCATGCCTTTGTGTTCACCTTCTTTTAAGCCGGCAGCAATTTTAAAGTTGTTTAATGCGTGGCCAGTATCACCAGTTAGTAAACTTCGCATATAGGGAACCATTTTTGTTTCGGCAATTTTAAATTTATCTGCCCAAAAACCTTCTGTCCATTGGCAATCTCCCATATCTATACTTTTAAAAGCAACATGCGGACTATTGGCATTATTTATAATACCTGCGTTAGGGTCTAAGTTTAGAACTAGATCTTTACTTTCTGTATTTGCAGTTGCTTCCGGAATCTTTGCTTTTTTATCCTGTCCGCAAGAGGAAAGAACCAGAGCGCTAAAGGCTATAAGTGTAAATTGTTTCATATTTTAAAATTGAGTATAAGTTAGTTTGTTATTTGTTGTCTTTTTCAAATTGACGCTTCTCTTTTATTGGAGAGGTGTACTGTTGCATCTCTCTTTTTACTTTTTCGGGAGTTCTGTACCTATCCATACGGTCAATGTCGTAATTTTCAAAACTTCTTTTTAGCATCCAAAGTGGTCGTTGTAATGTAGACTCCCAATCAAACATTTTTTTAAACATAGATTTTACTTTTTCTGGATGTTTAAAAGCAATATTATTTAGTTCTGCAGTGTCTGTAGATAAATCATATAACTCTGCTGGTCTGTCTGCAAAACGTATTAATTTCCAGTCGCCTTCTCTGTAGGCAAGTCTTACTTCTTTTTTCCAAAATAAGGTATTATGCGGTCTAGCATTATTTTCACCATTTATATATGGCAAAAGATTTACGCCATCTATGTCTTTTAAATCTTCGGTTTTTCCACCTCCTGCTGCGTAAAAAGTAGGTAGTAGGTCTAAAGTGCTAACTGGGTAATTGTATACCGTTTTAGACTTTATTTGTTTTGGCCAACTTATTAAATAAGGCACCCTTATTCCGCCTTCTAAATGGTTAGATTTTGTGCCACTTAATGGTAAGTTTAAAGATGCATTTTTATCTGTTGGTCCGCCATTGTCGTTAGAGAAAACTATAATTGTGTTTTTATCTAAACCAAGTTCTTTTAATTTGTTTATTACTTTGCCACAAGCTCTGTCAAGTGCTAATGTCATAGCAGCTAGCTCTTTTCGTTTGCCATATAAATTAGGAAACTTTTTTAAATCTTCTGCTGTTGCTTGCATTGGTGTGTGTACAGCATTAAAAGCTAAGTATATAAAAAAAGGATTGTCTTTGTTTTTCTGAATAAACGAAACAGCTTCGTTTGCCAAAGCATCGGTTACGTATTTGGTTGGCTCTTGGTAGTTGCCAAAACCTCTTTCCATTCTGTTGTCTAAATTGGCTTTAGAAACATCATTGTAGCCAAAGTAACTACGCGCACCACCTCTAAAACCATAAAACTCATCAAAACCTCTCTTAGTTGGGTGGTAACGGTCTGCATCGCCTAAATGCCATTTGCCATACATAGCAGTTTTGTACCCTAATTTTTTTAGGTAATCTGCAATTGTTAACTGGTCTAATGGTAAGCCCATGTCATCTGCCAAAAATTTAGAATTGGCACTCATATAGCCAGGAACGTTAATTTCCTCGTATCCAAAACGTTGTTGGTATTTACCTGTAATTAAGCCGGCTCTAGATGGTCCGCAGGTAGCATCTGTAACATAGCCTTGGGTAAATTTAGCTCCAGATTTTGCTAGTTTATCAAGGTTTGGAGTTTTCATTATTTTACTGCCTTGAAAACCAAAGTCTGCATAACCAGCATCATCAGAAAATAAGAAAACAATGTTTGGTTGTTTTTGCGCTTGTAGGTGTACAGCAATAAAAGTTAATAATAGATAAATAATACTTTTCTTCATTTGTATGTGTTTCACTATTAGTAATGAGTGAATTACAACAAATTAAAAGAAAAAAAAGGTAAAATGATTAAAGCAAATTACCTTGTTGTAACATTATTTTAACTCTATAGTAATAGGTTTTTATTAAAATGGAGTTATTTACGAGTAGAGAGTTATTTTTTTACCTCCATAAATTCTACAGGAGCTCCGTTGTGTTTTATAAAAGCAACGCGTACACCTTCTCCAGGAGAAAAAGTATCAACTAAAATGTCTTTACCTTTTAAGGCATCTTCCATATTATCTACAAAATAAGCAACGTGTGGTATGGTGCGCATTAACTTTGGCATTGGGCTATCAGCATCAAATTTTACCCATTCTATATTGTACTCGTCTTTATCAAACTCTGTGTAGTGTATTTTTCCTGGTTCGTAAAAACCGTCCCATTCTTTTTCTTCTGTAGTTGGTATTCCAATATGACTAAACTTGTATTCCATATTTTTTTTATAAATGTTATTTAATCGATTTAATTAAAAACTGAAAACTGTATTCACCAGATTTAAGCCTGTATTCTGGTAGTAAATGTGATAAAGTGCCACCTAATCCTGTTTGCTTATAATCTATATTAAGTGTGTAGAAATCTTCTTTTTTTAGTTCAAATGGATGTTTTGCTATCTCTATATTATTTGCAGAGTACGGCCAAATTGAAAAACTAAATTCAGGATTTCCTGTAATTTCTAAGCCTGTTTTTTGGTTGTTAGTTAGTTTTAGCCAGCGTGTTTCTGTTCTGTTTCCGTTTTCTTGTGGTAAAACATAATTTGTAAACATAGCATCTGTTTTAGATTGGTATTCTCCTATTTCAGAATTTCGTTTTCGATCACTATAATTTTCAAACGGGCCATTGCCATAATAAGCGATTTTCTTCAGTTGTTTGTTAACGCCCATTGTTAAGCCAATTCTAACTGGTTCTGGTAAAGTTGTGTCTGCTTTTACATTAAAATTCACGGCTATTGTTGCATCACTATAAAATGTATAATTGGTGTTAAAACTAAGTTTATTGCTCACAAATTGATTGGCTGTAACTGTAATGTGTTTTTTGTTTTTAGAGCTGATTTTTGTTTCTGTAGTTTTAATATTGTCTGCTATGTTTTTCCAAAATTGGCGCCCTTTTTTTAAAACTTTATTGCTAGCTCCTCTTATGTCATTATCTATTGGTGGTCTGTAAAAATTAGGTTTTAAAGGAGAAATTATTTGTTCTATACCTTTAATTTTGTACGATGTTAACAACCCTTTGTCTTTGGATATTACTGCTGAAAAATTATAACCAGTAATAGTAAAAGCATCGTTGCTTTCTAAAGCGTTGATACTTTTGTTAGAGGTTGATGTGTAATTTTGAATAGATTTTTTAGCCTGTAATAGCAGTTGTTCTTTAGCTATTTCATACCCTTTTTTAACCCATAAACGATCTGCTTTTTCGTGAAGTGATATACGTAGCCAGTAATCTGAATTAGGGTTAGTTTTTTTATTGTTGAATGGTATTGTGACTATTGCTGATGACGATGCAGGAATGTCTTGTTTTGGAAGTTCTCCAGATTGAAGCTCTTTTCCGTTTTCTGATAACGTCCATTTAATAACGTACTTGTCTAAATTTGTAAAGGCAAAACGATTTATAATTCGTACTTGCTTATTTTGTAAATCTACAGCCTCAAAAGCAACCGGTTGAAAAACATATTTTGCTTCCCAAGCGTGTGGATTTGGAGTTCTGTCTGAGGCAAAAACACCGTTAATACAAAAGTTATGGTCATTAGGAGTTTCTCCGTAATCGCCGCCATAAGCGTAAAAGGTATTGCCATTTGGATCTTTTTTCTCTAATCCTTGGTCTACCATATCCCAAATAAAACCGCCAATTAAGTTTGGTTTAGCTCTAATAATATCCCAAAACTCACCTAAACCGCCCATAGAATTTCCCATAGCGTGCATATACTCGCACATGATTATAGGTCTGTTTATGTATGCACTGTTTGCAAGGTTTTCTAGTTGAGATTGATCTGGGTACATTCTACTAATGACATCCACAAATGCAGGGTCTGTTGGGTTTGCCATTGATGGCCAGTTGTTAGATTTGTAACCAGCGTCTTCTATATAGGCAGAATTACTTGGGTCTCCTTGTGCACCTTCATAATGAATAAACCTAGACGAATCATAATCTCTGACCCAAGATGCTGCTGCTGCAAAAGCCGGACCAGTACCAGACTCATTACCTAATGACCAAGAAATAATGCTAGGGTTGTTTTTATCGCGCTCTACCATACGGTACACTCTGCTTAAAATAGGAGCTGACCAAGAAGGTGAATACGGTATAAAACTGCCTAAATGGTGACATTCTATATTGGCTTCTGCCATTACGTAAATGCCATACTCATTACAAAGTTCTAGAAAATAAGGATCATTTGGGTAGTGGGATGTGCGTACTGCATTAAAATTAAACTGTTTTAGTAGCTCTACGTCTTTACGTAAATCTGCTCTGCTTAGTGCTTTTCCATTTTTTGGATGGTGATCATGTCTATTTATACCCATAATCTTTACAGGCTTTCCGTTAATTAATAACTCATTTTTAGCACTAAAATCTACAGTTCTAAATCCTATTTTTTGACTTCTAGATTCTACTACATTTCCACTAGGATCTTTAACGGTTAAAACAACGGTGTACAAGTACGGGTTTTCTGCAGACCATTTGTTAGGCCTTTTAATGTTAGCCTCTAACAAAGCAAATTTAGGGATGTCTCTAGGTGGCCAACGTTCGTTGTAAATTTTGTCTACGTTTACAGATAAGTCTTTGTTTAGTACTTTTTTATTATCTGCATTATATAGCATAGCTGTAACAGTATAGCCTTTTAAATTATCTTGGTTTTCTTTAACCCAAACTTTAGGTCTAATTTGTAATTTTGCATCTTCAATATTAGCATCAAACTTGGTTTTTATATAAAAATCATTAATAGCAATTTTTGGTTGTGCTAATAATAAAACCTCACGGTGTATGCCGCTTAGTCGCCACATATCTTGATCTTCTAAGTAGCTACCATCACTCCACCTAAAAACTTGTACGGCAACTCTATTTTTAACTCCCTTTTTTATGTAGTTGGTAATGTCAAATTCGGCAGCTAAACGGCTTCCTTGGCTGTAGCCTACTTTTTTACCATTTACCCAAACATAAAATGCAGATGAAACGCCACCAAAGTGTAATATTATAGACTGATTATTCCACTCTTTAGGAACCTCAAAATCTCTATAATAACTACCAACAGGATTGTCTCTATAAATCTTAGGTGGCTTTGGAGGTTGTGGACCTTTCCAATCATACTTTAAGTTAGGGTCTTGTATGTTGGGTGTAAAAGGGTACGTAATATTTGTGTAAATGGGTTGCCCGTATCCTTGTAATTCCCAGTTAGATGGAACTGGGATATCTACAAAGTCATCACCTTTAAAATTTGTAGTAACAAAATCTGTTGGTCTATCTGTAGATTTAGCTGTGTATTTAAATTTCCAGATACCATTTAGAGATTTTACTCTGGCTGTTTCTCTGTTACCTTTTAAGGCATCATTTTCATTATTATAAGAATAGCTAGCAGCACGAGCCTCCAATTTATTTATTTCAAAAATATGCTCGTTTTCCCAATCATTTTGCGCTGTTACGCTTTGCGCAACTACAAAAAGTAAAAGCACAAGTGTTAATCCGTGTCTCATAAAAATGCTTAAAATGCTTTAGTAATTAGTTTTCTAACAAACTAACTTGGTAGCTTCCTTTGTTAATTTCTCCGTTTTCTCTGGTAACATAATAGCCATAACCAGGAATTGTTTGTCCGTTTTCTATTTTTTGGTCTACATTACCTACGTTAACAATTACAGTAGTTCCATTAGAAAATTTTGTACGTTGCACTTTAAAATCTTTACTTAAGTATTCGTGACTTTCTAATTCGGCATAAAATGTTTCTTTGTGTATTGGAGCTACTAATTTGTTAGCCATTTTAATCATGCTAGACATACCGTCAAACTCATACGGAGCAAAGAAAATAGTTGTTCCTCTACCAAAAAGTATGCTGCGTAATGACTTTATTCTAAAATCACCATTGTTAGTAACCTCGTTATCTGGATCTTGTATTTTTCCAAAAACAGCAATAGCATCATGGTATACAAGATTAAAAAGTGGAGCCTTTTTAGAAATAGTAGAAAGTGGAGGATTGCCAAGATAAGTTAAGCCTTCAAACATATCAAAATAAGGAATCCAAGCTTCTTGGCCGTGTTCTGTTCCGTTTACAAGGTTTAAAGAGTCTATGTATTTGGCAAGAGCAATACGCCCTTCTTTTCCTTTTTCTCTATATGCAGCAAACGTAATATCTGTAATATCTGCTTTTAAGTTTAATGCTTTTATTTCTTCAGTGATGTGTTTTTTTGCCAAACCTAATTGGTATTTACTATCTACACGTGCCCATCTGCTATTGGTTTCTTGTAATTTACCGTTAGCATCTTTCCACATAAATTCGGTAGAAAAATCTGGATCGTTCTCTAATAAAGCAGAGTAGGAGTGGTATGAAGAGTATAAGTAACCATATTTGTTAGTTAAATCTACCGCTTTTTTAAGTTTTTTAACACCACCAAGTTCTTCACTTATTGGCCAGTTGTTAGGTACGTAGTTAGAGAAAGTTCCCCAGGCGTGTATAAAAGCATTGTCTACTTTTAGAGTGTCGTGTATTGTAGTAATCATATTTTTTAAATCATCAAAAGTAAAAGCCATACCTGGCATATTTACATAATGAGGGTAGCCGCCATAAATACCAAAGTAGATAGAGCCTGGCAGTTTATCTACATCTGGATTTCTTGCTAGTTTATCTTTTAGAGAAACAAAATGGCCACGTTTTTTAGCTTCTTTTCTGTATTCTTTAGCCATATCTACATAATCTCCCTTAGGAATAAAAGAGTAAGTTATGCCTCCAATTGTTTGGTTAGGTGTTGATATGTCCCATACAGGATCTAAAAATTGTACTCTTTGGTAGGTAGACATTTTACCCTTTGCATTAAATAAGTACTGACCGTTATTATTAATGTTAAAAAATAATTTTGGTCTTACGTCTTTGTCAATAATACCAACTACTGCAGATTTTTTATTGTAGGTTCCCCACCATGGCATAGATAAGCCTGTGCCGTTATTAAAAAGCTCTAAAGTACCTATAGATTTATTATTGTATGTGGTATCATCCCATTTACAAAAACGACCACCATTCATAGGGAAAATATAAGACGGACAGATGATGCCTTGCTTTTGTGGTATCACAGCGGCACCTATATCTTTATCTGTTTTTAAGCTAAAGTAGCGAGATGGATACCTTAGATTTATTAATTTATGATTGCTAGATTTGTAGCTTATAATTTCTGCTCTTAGTTTAGATGTTTTAGGATCTAAACTTAATTTAGTTTGTAGTGTTACATCTTTAGCTATAGAACCATCTTTAAAAGTAGGATTGCTAAATGTTATTACAACCGTATTTTTATCTTTTTTGGTAAGTTCTATTTTTTTACTGTTAGATATATTTACTGTTTGCTTAGTTTTTTTACTATCTGTAAGTGTTAGTAAACCAGCAGCATTTTCCCAAGGATCTGGATTCCATATTTGACCAGAAGTTTTTTCAATTACAGTAAAGTTACCTGTAGTACCATCTACGGTAATTTTTACATTGCTATCTTCTAGTGTTATTGCTTTTTGAGCGTGTAAAAAACTGGAGTGTACTAATAGGATAACACAGCTTAAGAGTATTTTTTCAATAATTTTCATAGTTTGGTTTTTATAGTTCTCAATTATAAATATGCTTTAATCTCTGCTTTAATGTTTTTAAAATGTTCTGCCAAACCATTAAAATTGTTTTGCTTAATAAGTTCTTTGTTTAATAAAGAGCTTCCCATACCAACACCAGTAGCACCTGCGGCAAAAAACGAAGCAATATTTTCTTTAGTAACACCACCAGTAGGTATTACTTTTATATTATTTAAAGGTGCTAGTATATCTTTAACAAAAGTAGGACCTAGCTGCGTTGCTGGGAAAATCTTTACGGCAGAAGCTCCCAGAGACCAAGCTTTGTAGATTTCTGATGGAGAATAAGCTCCCGGAAAAATAGGAACGTCATCTGCTACAGCTTTTTTTATAACTTCTTCATTAATTACAGGGGTTACAATAAATTGCGCACCTGCTGCAATAGCATTATTATAATCTTCTACAGAGCAAACTGTACCGGCACCAACATTTAAATTTGGGAACTTGTTTCTTATTTCTGTAATTATTTCTGAAGCTCCAATGGTGTTCATAGTAATTTCTATAGTAGATAAACCAGCCAAAACATATGCGTTTGCAATGCTAATAACAGTATCTAAGGGTAATCCTCGTACAATACCTACAATTGGTGCTTTACTATGTGATTTCCAATTAAAAGGATGTTTAGTTTTCATATTGAAGTAGTATTTTCTTTTGGCCAATTAAAAGTGCATTTTCTAATGTTTTATCATTAAAAAGAATTAATTGATCTTGTGTTATAATTTGTTGTAACGCAATTTTATATAAACTAAAAACAGGATCGGGTGCTACTAAAAATATGTTTTCTTCATTATTTTTTAGATAGCTAATTTCATCACCAATAAGGAGTCCGCTTAAAAAATAAAAGTTTTCTTCTTTGGTTGATGTTTGAAGTAAATCTTTTGCTCTAATTGAAAATAAACTAGCGCTTAATTGTCCTTTTAGCCCAAGTTGTACACCTTCTAAAAAAGAAGTTATTATTAAAGTTGAATAGTTTAGATTAACTGAGTTTGCTAAGATGCTTTTTTTAGAGAGCACTTCAAATAACTCACCTGTCATATAATTTTTTAGATGCGTATAAATTCCATTATCATATGTTAGGTGTTTGCTATGCGTACCAGGTAATAACAGAATTCCTTTTTTATAAGGGTTTAGTTGTTGTTCTAATCCTACTGCTTGTACTTCTTCACCACGCATCATCCCAAAATTTGTTTTGGCTCCAGAGATTAACAATACCTCTGAGTTGTTGTTAAAAACTAGGTGTTTCCAAATTAAATTTTTGCCATTTGTATTTAAAGGAAAGTCGGCATAATTAAGCTCAAATAAACCAATGTTAGAGGAGGCCATACCTGCCGCAATTATAATATAGTTTTGATACTTTTTGGGTAAAAGTAAAATTTGTGTTTTAAGGTAGTCTACAAAAAACTGTGTTTGTTCTTTATCTCTTTGTTTTAAGAATTTTTCATAGAGAGATTTTATTCCACAGTCTGTTTTATGTTCAGCAACAATAATAAGCGTAGCTGTTTCTACAACACGTAACCTAAAGTTAGATGTTCCCCAATCACAACTAATAAAATAATCTGGTGTTGCCATTAGTTTAATGCTTTAGAAACTCTTTTTTTAATTAGATAATCATCTAGAGCATATGTAGAGCAGTCTACACCAATTCCGCTGTTTTTTACACCGCCGTGAGGTAAATAAATATCGTATTTTACACCGTTAAGTTGTACCTCTCCAAACTCTAATTTGCTAGAAAAATAAGCAAGAGTTTCATCGTTTTTAGAGAACACGTAAGATGCCAAACCAGCATCTGTATTGTTTGCTAATTCTATAACTTCTTCTTTTGTTGTAAATGGAACAATTAGTGCTACTGGACCAAAAATTTCATGTTGTAAAATTTCTGGGTTAGAGTCTTTAAATGTTATTACTGTAGGCTCAAAATAATAACCGGGTTGGTCTATTGCTTTGCCGCCATAATGTATTTCTCCCCCTTGGTTAACAGCTTCTGTAACTATGCCTTGTACTTTGTTTACAGATTGCTTGTTGGTTAAGGGTCCCATTTGTGGTTTATTTTCTTTGCCAAAACCAATGGTTGTACTTTTAAATTTGTTTACAATGCCTTCTGTAAATTTTTTGATAACAGAAGTGTGAATGTAAAACCTGTTTGGAGCAACACATATTTGTCCTGTATTGCCAACTTTTAATGCGGCACCAATATTTATTGCAAGGTCTAAATCTGCATCGTCAAAAACAATAAAAGGAGCATTGCCACCGCACTCCATACTGTATCTTTTTATAGAAGTTTTACTGCTTTGCTCTATTAATTTTTGTGCAGTTTCTGTAGAGCCAATCATTGTTATTAAACGTGGAATTTTACTTTCGCATAGCGGAATGCCAACATCAGATACATCACCACAAATAACAGTAACAACACCTTTAGGAAAATTAATCTCGTGACAAATTTCTCCTATAATATATGCAGATAAAGGTGAAAATTCAGATGGTTTAAGTATAATGCTGCAACCGGCAGCTAACGCAGGACCTAGTTTAAAACCTAAATTTAGTAAAGGAAAATTATAAGCCAAAAAGGCTACAGCAACACCAAGAGGTTGTGAAACAATTTTATGTTCGTGAGAACCTTCTTTATCTTCTATTTTAATGTCATGGCGTTTAGTAATTTCCTTAGAGTAATATTCTAGAGAATTGGTGATACTTGTAAGGTCTTCCTCGCTTCCTTCCCAGGTTTTCCCCATTTCATGCATAATACTACTGCGTAGTAAATTGCTTTTTTCTAGTATTTTATTTCTTAGCTTATCTATCCAGTTTAAACGTTCTTTTAATGGTAGTTTAGACCAGTGTTTAAATCCTTCTTCTGCAGTCTGTAGCGCTAGTTTTGTGTCTTCTTTACTTGCCCAAGCAATATTAGCTACTGGTTTTTCATCGGCAGGACATATTACATCAAAAGACGCTCCGTTAGAAGCATCTTTTAATTCGCCATTTATATATACTTTTTTATTACCGAATTTTAAGTCTTTTTTCATTTTGATGTATTTCTTTATCAAGGTATTTTTCTAATTCATCCATATTTACATCTACGCCTAAACCAGGGGTGTTAGGAACGCACAATAGTCCGTTATTTACGGTAAGGTCACACTTTGTAACTATGTCTCTCAATGCATTTTCAGACCTGTCTAATTCCATAGTTGGTAGGTCGTTATACATTCTTCCCGGATTTTTATCTAGATTGCCTACAAAATGTGCAGCAGCGCTAATGGCAATCCAAGTTCCCCAAGAGTGTGGTACAATATCTTTGTTAAATGCTTGGGCTAGGGTTGCAATTCTTTTTGCTTCAGTTAGTCCTCCAGAGGCACAAATGTCTGGTTGTGCAATATCTACACACTCTTTTTCTAGTAGCCTTTTAAATCCAAATTTTAGGTACTCACACTCGCCACCAGCAATTGGTATTGTAGTGTTTTCTCTTAATCTTCTGTAGCCGTCATAATCTTCAGGAGAAACTGGTTCTTCAAACCATGAGATATTGTATTTTTCTACTCTTCGGCAAAGTTCTATTGCTTCTTGGTAACTATATGCGTGGTTTGCGTCAATCATTAATCTAACATCATTGCCAATTGCTTTGCGTATGGCTGCTACATATTTTACGTCTTCCTCAATGCTTAAGCCTACTTTCATTTTAATGGCTTTAAAACCTTGAGATTTATAAAGCTTTGCTTCTTCAGTAAGTACTTTTTCTAAATTGTCTACTCTTGTAAAATATAGTCCAGTTGCATAAGGTTGTATGGTGGGGTTTTTTAATCCGCCTAATAAAACGGCTACAGATTTATTTAGTAGTTTACCCTTTATATCCCACAGCGCTACATCTATTGCACTTAATGCGGCTTGTAAGCTTCCGCTTCGGGCGTAATCCATAGATCTTCGGTACATTTCTTGCCATAAAACTTCGTTTTCAATGGCTTGTTTTCCTATAAGAAAAGGAGTAAAAAATTCTATACCGGCTTTAATTACACCTGCTGGGCCATAACCCTCTCCCCAGCCATAGGTGCCATCTTCTAAGGTTATTTTTACAAGACAAATTTTTCTTGTGTTGTATTGCCATTGAGAAAAGTAAAAAGGAGTATCCAACTCGTGGCTGATTACGTAAGGTTCTATGTGTTTAATTTTCATACCAAATTGGATTTTTTTTCAAGTCAAAAAGCAGAACAGCTTTAGAACTGTGTTTTATAGTTAATTGGTTTGTTTTAGTAGTTTGCGTATCCTAAAATGCAAATAGCAGAAATAAGTACAGCTAGTCCGCCTAAAAGAATTTTAAAAGGGCCTTTAGCATTATTCCATTCTCCAGATCTATATGCCCAAATGTTACTTATTATTAATGCTAAACCTAATAAAATTGGCCATCCAATAACAGGACCTAAATCTCCCATTAAAGCAGCTCCTTGGCCATAAACACCAAGAGCGGCAAACCAAAATATACCTGTGGCAATAGCCCATATGTATGCTTTTTTGCTATTTTTTACTTTAAAAGAATTCCAGGTTTTATTTTTAGCAAGTCTGTAAATAGCATAACCGCCGTTCATAGCAAATGCTCCAATTAAAACAACTACCCAAGATGCTAAACTTGCATTTTGTGCACTAGTACCATAACTGTCTACTGCTATTTTTGCAACAGGAGCAGCATTAGAGAAACCTACGTTTAAAAAAGCCGATAATACGCCAGAAGCTACAGCAATTAATACGCCTAGTTTTATAGATTTATTGGTAGATGACTCATTATTGCTTTTAAGTTTATCTCTTTTAACGCCAGCTATTGCGGTAATACACACGCCTACTAATAACAGAGCTACACCTACTAATATAATTGGGAAAGATGGTTGCGAGAAAGCGCCGTCAATTTGAAATAGAGGAATAATACATCCCATAGATGCTGCTAATCCCATTACAATACCATAGGTTATAGAGATTCCTGTTTTTTCTACACTTACTCCAAAAAGGATACCTCCAATTCCCCATAAAAAACCATAAAGAGAGGCTGTCCAAAAAGTGCTAGCGTCTACATTGGCCAATACACTAAATAAGTCAGGAATTACAATTAATGCCCAAATTACAGGAACAAAAATCATAGCAATAAATGCTTGTACTAACCACCAAGCTTCCCATTTTAGTGGTGCTATATATTTCATTCCTAATCCAAAGGTTCCTTGGAAAAAACTTGCAAATACAACAAGTATAATTGCTAGCGTGTATGTGTCCATTATTATGTGGTTTTTGTGTTAGTTGATTTGGATGAAGTGTGTGTTGGTAATAGGTTCTTCATCCTTGTTACACAAAGAAACCCTAATATTAAACGTACATATTGAAGAATTTTACCTTAGAGCAGCATTATTTTACCCTATAAGCACAAAATTGACAATTGTTTTATTTTCTAGTAAGTATGTAGGCAATAAATACCATTAATCCGCCAGATAAAGAAACAATAGCAGTAAGTAAGCTAAATGACTTTAGGAGTTTTGGTACAGATACTTGGTGTATTTCTTTAAACAACCAAAAGAAGCTGCTGTTTACGTGAATAATTCCTAAAGAGCCTGCGCAAATTGCAGCTGTAGTAAAGGCAGGGTCTAAAGTGCCGTTACTAATTAACGGGGCAACAATAGATGCTGTTGTTATTAAAGAAACAGTTATAGATCCTGTAACTGTTGTAAACAGCATACTTAGTGCAAATGGCACAATTATACCCATAGATGAAATTGAGTCTGTGCTTGTAAATAGGTCGCTAACGATACCAGTATCTTTTATAACTTGACCAAATGCACCACCAGTTCCTGTAATTAAAATAACAATAGCGGTTTTAGACCCTGCGGTATTAAAGTAATTGTTTAGCTTGGTTGAAAAATTCTTTTTTCCAAGTAATGGTAGTGCAAATAAAATACCAATTAGTAAGG